>JBGTCJ010000468.1:0-5074 GCA_041748895.1 Pirellulaceae bacterium | reverse complement strand
GAGAGCTGATCACCGCGGAACAGCTCGACCAGATCGTCTTTTATGCCGGCGGTGAACAAACGCTAAGGCTATTGCACGACGACGCCTCCGGCCGCCGTGAAGCCGCGCTCGAGCTGGTTGAACGCGCCATCACCCCCGCGGATTAGTCGCCGCCGTGGCCCCGACGATCGGCGCAATCGGTCCCCGAGCGCGGTCCCATCGCCGGGAGATACTCGCCACGTCTCAGGATTCCTCGGCTGCTCGCTCGCTCGTGACCTAGCATTCGCTAAACCATGGGCCGATTCGATTTCAGACCGCGGCAAACATGTACGCAAGACCAGGCAGCAAGACAAAAACGTCGGTCGTGACCGACCCACTGGCCCAGGCCGACTCGCTCGTCCATTGGCGCTGCGGACGGATCGTGATGCAAAGCGGGAAACTGGTGGCCATTGAGCGTCGGCGTATGGCGATCACCCCCAGCGTGCTTCAAGTTTGGTTTCGATCGCACTACCGTGGTGGCCAGGCAGACCGCTGCGTGCTCGATTATCACGCCGCCTCCGGTGGCCGATTTCTGATCCTCGACTACGTCCGCTCGGGCCCCGCCACTCGACTGGCGACGTTTCGCGGCGCCTGCAGGTTGCTCGACGAAATCGCGAGAATCCGGCAGGCTATGGTGATCGTGGCCCATGTCAGCACCACGGCCATCAGCGATCGATTGTTGCTGCGATGGGGTTGGCAGCAGCACGCCCGTCATCTGTCAGGAAGGCACTGGATCAAGCGGTTCTACGATGCCTATCCGGAACATGACTTGCGGCCCTACCTCGTCACAGCCTCATGCGATTCATCGCCGCTTCCCCGGGCCGCGCGCCGTTCGTGAGCTAAACTAGCTGGAAAACACTGGCAGACCTTCCGGGGCTGGCCCCACCGAGGCGATCGTACTGCGACAAACGGCCATGATGAATTCCAGCCCTGTTCATTGGAAACACCTCCGTTACCTCCTGATCCTTTTCGCGCCGCTCTGGATCGCGACGACCGTTCTGTTCGCATCCATCGCGTTTCTCGGATCGGTCATCAGCACCGATTACTGGACCGCCACACAACCGCTGGTGTTGAGGGACGAGGCAACCGGCGCCGCTCTGCGACAGGGGCGTTTCCCGAGCCAGACGGAACTCAAAGCAGCCCAGGAGACAGCGCTGGAAATGGCGCGCAACCACGAGGTTGTTGCCGCCGCGCTGCGAACGATCGGTCCCCCCAAGGGGTCCCGCGATCCGATTTGGCCCTCCGCCAACCTGATCGCCGGTACCGCAAAGAAACGCGTCAACCTCAAAGCCCCCCAAGGCGGTGAATTCGGCGGTAGCGAAGTTTGTTACCTGCAGGTCGAACAGAATTCGCCGGAGCGCGCCCGTGCTTTCTGCGAAGCCCTTTTCGACGCACTGTCCACGCAGATGCGAGACGTGCGAAGAATTCGTGCCGATAGCCTGATCGCCGAATTGACGCATGCCCGTGATCTGGCGCGGAAAAACCTCGAAGATGCCTCCGTGAGGATGCGCGAGATCGAAGTCAACGTCGGCAGCGACCTGGGGGAACTCCGCAACCTGAGCGAGGCGATCACCGGCGATGGCGTCAATCGGCGTTCGCTCGAAGAAACCCAACGGGAGCTCCAACAGGCTGAACTCCAGCTCGAGAAGCTTGAATCGCTCCATCGGTTGTTGGTCCAAGGGTTTGAAGATCCCACACGGCTCTTGGTCAGCGGTGGGGAACTGCTCGCGCAACAGCCTTCGCTTCAACGCCTCAAGGACGGTCTGATCGATGCTCAACTCGAACAATCTCACCTGGCGGGTCGATTGACTCGCCATCACCCGCGTGTGCTCGAAGCGATCGAGACCGAACAGGAGATTCGAAGCGCGATTCAAGCCGAGATCTCATCGGTCATTCGAACGATGGCCCCGGTGCTCGAAGTCGAACGCGATCGTGTCGCGCGCCTGCGAGACAAACAGGACAACCTGCAGCGAAGGTTGGATCGATTGGCGGGTGTTCGCACCCACTACTCGAAAATCAGCTCAGAAGTCAAACATGCGACGACCCTGGTGGAACAGGCGCAGCGGGCGTTGACCGATGCCCAAGCGAGCCGATCGGCGGCGTTGTCGACCAACCTGATCGCCAAACTGGGACCGGTCACCACGGGGGATCGCCCGAACGGGATCTCGACCAGCCTAACGACGGTCGGCGGTGCCGCCGCCGGACTGATCTTCGGCCTGGGGACCGTCTTTCTCGTCGCACCAGGCCCCAACCAGACTCGCTTCGGTCGCCGCTGGAGCGATGTCATCGGCGGTCGTCGAGCCACGGATCAGCCTTGCCAGTCGACCAGCGGCGGCGCCCCACCGACGTCCACAGCGTTGGACCGTCGCCGCTCAAGAACGCCAACCGAAACGGCTTGATCCCACGTCGTTTCGGCCCGATCCGCGGCAACGGCGGGACGCTTGACGTCCCGGGCACAGGCGTGTTACGTTTTGAACCGCTCAACGGGCTCGCCCGGTCGAGCAACGCGGGGGATTAGCTCAGTTGGGAGAGCGCTTGCATGGCATGCAAGAGGTCATCGGTTCAAGTCCGTTATCCTCCATCCCGGGAACCCCGGAAAGCATTGGGAAAACAGCACTTTCCCCCGTGTTTTCCGGGGTTTCTGCATTTCCGTGCGCGTTGCTTGCGAGTCCCTGCTGCGCCGGAATATGCGCCGTTTTTGCGGCCAACTGCGCCGCTTTCTGCGCCGCTTTTTCTGGGCAGTTATCCACACTTGTTGTTAGAGCCTTCGCGAAGTCCTGGTCGGTTACCAGAAGGTAGTTCTTCTCTGCCACTGCAGCGGTGTTGCCCATCCACGCGCAGACGACGTGTCGCGGATGCTCCCGCTCGAGCTCAGTCTGGCGTGTTGCCCTCATCGAATGGAACAACCGGGCCCATGGTGCCACGCCGGCCCGTCGCAAGATCTTCAAGAACTGGGTCCGAAGGTTCGCGTTCGCCCACCCTCCCGGTCGCATTGCTGCGTCCCGGTAACCCGGTTTATCGACGACGTAACTTTCCGCGGAGGGATATCTACCGTCCACGGTCGCTTCTTCGAACGCGGTTTCCAAGATCGCCCGCAGTTCTGGAAACAGTGGCACCGGTCGCACGCCACGCCCCTCGTGGTGCTCTACCTTGGGCTCTGGCACGCTCATTCGGCCATGCTCCCAGTCAATGTCGCCCCACTTCAACGACAGCGTCTCTGAGGGGCACCGCAGGCCGCCGAATCGACTCAGTGCAACGATAACTGACCAGGTCGTGTCGCAGTGTTCGAGCACCTGACGGATCGTCTCCGCAGGTACTTCGACGTTCGACTTGACCGATGACGTGGTCGCCTTGACCGTCGCAAAAGGATTTCGCCCGATCAGCTCCCAGTCGACGGCGTCTTGGAAGAATTGGCGAGCGAACCCTACCCGCTTGGCGATCGTTGCCGATGCCAACCCTCGAGCCTTCAGCTTCTCGACGAATGCCTTGGCATGTCCCGCCGTAACATCTTCGAGGGCGATCCCCTTGGGCATGTACTTGCGCAACATCGCCATCACCTGCCCCCAGACGACGCGCGTGGCCGATTTCTTGCTGGGGCCGTTGCGAGCCATGAAGTCATCGAGGAACGAATCAAGCGTTAGCTTGGGTGCTGCAGGTACGGGAACAAGCGGTTCCAGCAACCCTACACGCTCAAGCTTTGCCCGAAGCTTAGGGTGAAGCTCCGCAACCCACAGCGACAGATCCCGGTCCATGGCCCGAGTGATCTTGGCCGACAACAGCGCCTCGACGCGAATATTGAACGACTCAGCGTCACGTTTCGAACACTTGCCGAGCCGGACCGTTTTTCGGGAACCGTCCACATCAACGAATTGAATCCGTCGAAGACCACCCGCATCTGAGCAAACGCAAGCCATGACCAAACCTCAATCAGAGAACACACCAAGAGAAACATAACGCCAACGCCTCGCTGCGGGCGTGGCATCAGGCCGCCGACCGGACATACATCAAACCGGGGGCACACCCACCACAAACAAAACCGCCGCAAGTTCCTTGATCTTCCTATATTTGCTAATCTTCCTAAGGCCCCAATGGCGGAATGTAATTCCCAACTTGCCCATTTTTGCGATCCGAGAAACGGCACAAACGATTCGTTTCGAAGTCATTTTCATGCGTTCATTCAACAGCACTTCGGATCGGGAGTTTGTAACTCCGCCTCCGCCATTGCATTGGCGGAGGTGGAGTTTCTGGCCCCAGTCCAGTAGCTCCCGAGCTACGCCCAGCGGGATCGCCGGGCGACTGCCGCCCGGAGCGACGAATTGAATCCGCGGGTGGCCGTTCTGGTCACATGAAATGCTCGCCATAGTTCACTCACCTTTCGTTTCAGGCTTCCGGCCCAGAGAAATCTTCAGTTGCAGGAACTCGCCCAGTGCGTTCAAGGCATCCATCGAAAGACCGCGATGCCCGTTATAGAACTGCGCCAGGGTGCTCTCGCTGATGCCGGTTTCCTTGGAAATGCGGTAGCGCGTAAGGCCGGAATCGTCGATAGCCTGCCTCATTTGGTCGGTCAGTAGATCGCTTCGTCGCGGCTTTGATTTCTTGCGGGCCATGCTACATCGTATCGGTTGCTGTTCATTATGCACAGTAATCACGCCATGCGAACCGCTCGGCGTCATCTCGGCTTAGTCCTGCGTCAAACTCCAGAATCGCCGCGCGTTCCTCAATGCGTTCCATGGCGTCGAGCAGGTCAGCTTTGTGATCCCTGAGCCGGTGCAACAGTTCAGGCGTTACCGTCGAGCGGGGATGGAACCGAAGCCGCTCGCCTTCGGCTTTCAACCGGATGCCAAGCCGACCCAGGTCCGCCATTATCTCGGCTACACTCATAGCTCCCCCCATTCGTCATCGGGGGCAGCCAGAAGCTCTTGATTCGCCGCGGTAAGCGGATCGGTTTGAGTGGCGTCACTGGTGTCAACGTCAACAGTATTTGCGCTTTCGCCGGGTGATGCGTGATTACCGATGACAGGCGACGGCGTTGCCAGTCGAAAATGCCGGGTAGGCT
>JBGTCJ010000467.1:0-7566 GCA_041748895.1 Pirellulaceae bacterium | reverse complement strand
ACCCTCCGACGCAGCAACCCCGTCCGCCGCTGCGGGTTCCCGCGGTGCAGTTCCCACGTTCTCCTCGAATCCCAGAAGCGACAACTGCCGTTGGCGATCGGGTACCTGGCGGGCGGCGTCGGCGGCGTTCTCGGCGATCTGCTTTGGCATCGGTCGCAAATCCTTGGTTGATCAATCCGTAGAAACCGCAAAAAACGGCTTCCGACCGACCCATTTTGGCAGTCGGGTTGTAGAATAATGGAACTGGGCGAATAGAGTAGCTTCCTCCCACTTTTGCTTTTTCAACCATTCTGGTTCAGCAGGGCAATTCGATATGGTCGCACGTGACGACTCCGTGATTCGTGGCAGCCTGATTGCCTCGTTGATTTTCCTTGTGCTTTCGTTCGCGCTCAATTTCTTCTTGTGGCGATGGGGAGATACGCAAGCCGCCGATGCCGATCGCGCCACGGCGCAGTTGACCAACGCGCAAAACGAACTGCGACGGCGGACGAGCCAGGTCGATCTGATGAAAGTGATGCTTGGCGTCGGTGACGCCAGCGGTGCCAATGTCGAGCAGCTCAAGTCGAGCATCTCAGGCGACGCCGACATGGAGGCCATCGAACGGCGCTTCGTTCAGGATATGGCCTATTTCGGTCCTGAGGTCGATGACCAGAACCGAAACTACCCCGCACTGCCGGAATTTTTGGTGAACGCCATCCGCAGTCGCAACGATCAGGTTGTCCAGGGCCGTGACGACGTGACGAACATTCGCTCCCAGGCAGATAGCGACATCGACAACGCTCGGAAGGCCCAATCGCAGGCCGAGGCAACGCGCGACAGCACGATCGCGAAGCTCGAGAAGGCGATGGAAGAGTTCACGGAAGATCGCAACAAGATGAAGCTTGCCGGCGAATCGATGAAGGATGAATTGACGACGAACGTCCGCGATTTCCAGGCCTTTCGCAAAACGGCTAGCGATGAGAAGGCCCAATTGGTGACGCAGGCCACGCAGTTGCGAGGAACGATCGAAACGCAGCGTCAGGAGCTAAATCGATTGCGAAGCGATCGTTTTGAAACGGTGCAGGGAGAAATTTCTTACGTGATCCCTCCTGGCAATTTGGTGCAGATCAATCTCGGCAGTGCCGATTCGCTTCGAGCCGGCGTGCAATTCGGCGTCGTCGCAGCGGATGAAGTGAATCTTGCCGATGCCCCTGTCAAGGCAACGGTCGAGGTCACCAAAGTCCGCGGGGAGCATTTCTCGGAGGCCCGCGTGGTGGGGCCACCTTCGTATCGCAATCCGCTGATCCGCGGAGACAAGATTTATTCACCCTTCTGGCAACCCGGCCGCAAAGTGCGGATTGCGTTGGCGGGTGATATCGACATTGACGGGGACGGCCGAAGTGATGTCGAGGAGCTGCGATCGATGATCGAACGTGCCGGTGCCGAAGTTGCCGCGGTGCTTTCGGCGGACGGTTCGGAAGAGGGCAAACTCGATTCGAGTGTGCGGTTCCTGGTAATGGGTGAACCGCGCGACGCCGACAGCTCACGCGATTCCGAAGTGAACGACGCGAACAACCAGTTCATTGTGAAACTGGGGGAGTACAAAGCCCGCGCCATTGAATTGGGGATCACCCCGATTCCCGCCTGGAAGCTGCAGGCTTACATGAAGGCGATCAACGATTCGGTCACCACGCCGTTGGGATCGGCGGTCCGAGGAGAAGATTTCCCTCCGGAATCGAACATCGGTGAGGCTAGCCGCCGCAGCGGCGCTAACCAGCGGCAGATTTACGAGAACCAGATCGAGGCTCAGCAGCGACGCAATTAAGCACTGGTCGGTCGCTGACATTACCTTTTCGTCTGTGCGAAGCACCCGAACAGCACGTTGGATGCAAACGTGCTGACCTACCGTTGCGGCATTCGCCGTGCGCTTCGCGCACGGCTTGGGAAGCCACATCCTCTAGCCCGATTCGCGACGGTTCGCCATCATGTGGGCCTATCGAACCAACGTCCCACGCGTGACGTAGCGATCCACATTCTTCGCAGCGGGCCGCGGAGCCAACCGCAGCCCGCTCGTCGAACCGCACGGATTGGCTTTTCATTTTTGTGATTCTTCCGTTCTCTATTATCAGACGTGTAACGTGGCTACAGACCAAACCGCCGTCGCAGACGCACCCCTTCGGGAGGTTGTCGACTCGACCTCCGACGTGGTGATCGAGACTCGCAATCTGAGCAAGATTTATCGCGACTTTTGGGGCCGGAAGAAAGTCGCGGCTCTGAAGTCGCTCGACATCGAAGTCCGCAAGGGTGAAATTTTCGGCCTGCTCGGGCCCAACGGAAGTGGTAAATCGACCACGATCAAGCTGATCCTCGGCTTGCTTTTCCCAACCAGCGGACGAGTACTGGTCTTCGACCAAGATGCAACGGAGACTCAAAAGAACGAGCGGATTGGGTACTTGCCGGAAGAGTCGTACCTCTACAAGTTTTTGACGACCGACGAAACGCTCGATTTTTATGGCAGACTCTTCGACCTGTCGGGTGCGGAGCGAAAACGCCGTGTGGACCAACTGGTGAAGCTGGTGGGATTGCAGGGGGCTCGCCATCGACAACTTCGCGAGTACAGCAAGGGGATGACCCGCCGTGTTGGGCTGGCCCAAGCATTGATCAACGATCCCGACCTGATTTTGCTTGACGAGCCGACCACCGGACTCGATCCGATCGGGACGCGGGAGATGAAGGACTTGATCCTCAGCCTACGCGATCAGGGCAAAACGATCCTGCTCTGTAGCCATCAATTGGCCGACGTTCAGGACGTTTGCGACCGAGTCGCGATTCTCCATCAGGGAGAGTTGAAGGAGTTGGGCCGAGTCTCCGATCTGCTCAAGGTCCAGGACGTGACCGAAGTTCATGCACGCGGGCTCACCGAGCAGGCCAAGACCGAAATCGCCGAGTTGATTCGCAGGCATGGCGGGGTCGTCGAATCGATCGACAACCCGACCGCTACGATGGAAGACCTGTTCCTCAACATTGTTCGCGAAAGTGAGCGGCGGCCGGGTGCCCGCCGGGTCAGCGGATCGGCCGAGGGTGAGCCGATCGCAGGCGAAACCGATTCGTCGGACTCCGCCAACGGAGACCCACGGTCATGACATTGCAGCCGGAGGACTTTTGGTCATTCACTCAGTGGCTTCTGAGGCCGCAGTCGTTTCTGGAAAGTGCCCTGTTGCAGGGGATTGTTCTGGTCATTTTGGCGATTGTCCTCGGTTTACTTGTCGGTTACATCATTTCGGCGGCGCGGTATGGGCCCTCCGAGGGGTTTTACGCGGTGGCCAGGGCCGTACGCGACTTTGTTCGCTTCGACTTCCCCGGGACGTCGCCGAGACGGGTGTCCGCCCTGGCGCGGTTGGCGTTTAAAGAGGCGATCCGGCGTAAAGTCTTGGTCGTCGTGGCCTTGTTTGTGGTCGGCCTGTTGTTCGCCGGTTGGTACCTCGATCCGCGAAGCTCCGACCCCGCGCGGCTCTACATCAGCTTCGTCCTGACCGCCACGAACTACCTGATCCTCCTGCTCGCTCTGTTCATCAGCACGTTCAGTATCCCCGCGGACATCAAGAGCAAAACGATCTATACGATCGTCACCAAACCGGTACGGGCGACCGAGATCGTGCTCGGACGCATGCTCGGGTTCATCGGCGTCGGCACGCTGATGCTCGTTCCGATGGCCGTCGCGAGCTATTTCTTCGTGACGCGAGGCCTTCGGCATGACCACGAGGTGGTCGACATCACCGATTTAGGCAATGGGCGGTTTGAGGGGAAAACGAGTTACGATCAGTACCACGAACACACGTTCACGATGGACCCAGCGGCCGAGCCCGGTGCGGATGCGTTCGGTTTGACCGATGCGGTGCGTGGACACCGTCACGTCGTCCGTGAAACCGACGGCAAGTACTTGATCGGTGAGCCGACGGGAGCGCTGCGGGCCCGGGTGCCCTCCTACGGAACGTTGGTCTTCACCGATCGTGCGGGCAATTTGCAAGAGGCCGGGATCGACGTTGGCAACGAAAAGGCACGAGGCGGTTACGGTAGCTCCGGCGTCGCGCGGCTGATCGGCGCGACTCGTGAGGCGCGGCGTTACGAGCACGGCTACATGGAGGGCGGGACGCTCGGATCGGCAATCTTCACGTTCTCCGACGTGACGCCCGCAAGGTACCCGGACGAAGAAGGAATTCCGTTGGAGATGGGACTGCGAGCGTTTCGCTCCATCAAAGGAGACATTGTCTCGGGGCTCAACGGCTCAATCACTCTTCGCAATCCCGATTCCAATCAGATCGAGAGCTCTCCGATCACGTTCGTCGTGCAAGAATACGACATCGCCGAAGAGCGTTTGCCGAGGCAGATTGAGGGAACCGACGGTACGGAGACTCGCCTGCTGACCCTGTTCGATGACCTGGTCACTCCCGACGGCCGCTTGGAAGTCATCATTCGCTGTCTCGACAGCGAGCAGTACTTGGGGACGTCGGCCAGCAACGTCTACTTGCGCCCGGCCGAAACCTCATTCGCGTGGAACCTGACCAAATCGTATGGGTCGATTTGGCTACAGATGGTGATGGTGATCGCCTTCGGCGTGATGTTCAGTACATTCCTCAGTGGCCCGGTCGCAATGGTCGCGACGTTCGTCTGCGTGCTACTGGGCTTTACGGCCGAGAGCATTTACGACATCCGCTACTACATGGACAAGGGTGAGGCGATGGGTGGAGGGCCCGTTGAGTCACTGGTCCGCTTGCTCCGTCAGGACGCGATGACGACCCAACTCGATGTTGACAACGTAGCGAATAAGGTCATCCAAACAGTCGACTCGGGAATTATTTATTCGCTCGACGCGATCGCAACGTCGCTGCCCAATCTGCCGAAGATGCTTTCGACCGCGGAGTATGCGGCCAGCGGTTTTGACATCTTTGGATCGTTGCTCGCGCGGCATGCCGTGGCGACGCTGGGGTATTTTGTGCTCGCATTCGTGATCAGTTATTTCATCCTCAAAACGCGAGAGATCGCGGCATGAATCGTTCGACGGGCTTTCGCAACAAATTGATCTACCTGGCGATTTTGATCGCCATGTTGATACCGCTCTACCTGTTGGGCCAGCCCGCCGGCGGTGGCACCGGGGACGCCGGTGGCAGGCTGACTCAGATGCGGACCGACTTCAACATTGCCGAAAGCGAACTGGGTGAGATCAACCCGGCCAGTGAGACAATGAAGCTCGCCTCATTGGGACTGCGAGGAGTCGCCGCGACCCTGCTATGGGGGAAGGCGCACGATTACCGAGTCCATCACGAATGGGATCGTCTCAAGGCAACCTTAAACAACATCGCGCTCTTGCAACCGCACTACGAGAGGGTTTGGGAGTTTCAGGCCCACAACCTCGCCTACAATGTCTCATCGGAATTTGATGACTATCGCCAACGTTATGCGATGGTGCGGGAGGGGACCGAGTTCCTCACCAAAGGTGTCCAGCAGAATCGCAAAGCCCCAAGGCTGGTGTGGTACACCGGTTGGTTTTATGGCCAGAAGTTGGGGATGAGTGATGAGAAGAAACAGTTCCGCAGGCTATTCGCGGATGACGACGTGTTGCACGAGGCGCTCCGCCAACACAACATTGCCGTTGATAGCCCCGAGGCTCGAGGAGCCGACAACAAACCCGACAACTGGTTGGTCGGTCGACTTTGGCTTTATCACGGATACGATCTCGTCGATGCGGGCGTGAAGATTCGCAACCAAACGCCGATCAACTTCTTCGAGACCGGTCCCAAATGGCGAATCAAGGCCGCCGAGGCGATGGAGTCCGAAGGGGTTTTGGATGATCGCGCCCGGGCTGCCTGGCAGCAGGCCAGTGACGATTGGCAATCACTCGGTCGTCGCAGCATCCCAACCACGTCGACGTTCACCATCAAACTCGGTGCGCTGGAAGAACTGCAACGTGAGCGACAAGAGGCTTTGGATGAGCTTTTAGAAATTGCCGGCGAAACGCGTGAACAAGAGCGGCAGATCCTGCTCGATTCGCTCAACGACGCTGAACGGCTCGCGTGGGAAACTCCTCCAGCCGAGCGGACCGAGGCTCAGACGAATTTGGCCTATCAGCTAACCTACCGCTTGGAGCCATCCTTGGCATCGGTCGCTCGCAAGGCGCCGGCTCCAGTCCGCCTGCGGGCCATCGAATTGGCCGCAGCCATCGAAGACCTCGACGCCCGTATCCAGAAAACCGAAGGGCATCGCAACCAGATCAACTATGAATACTGGTTGACATTGACTCTCGCCGAACAAGAGGAGCGGACGGTCGAAGCGCGACGATTGCTCTTTGAAGCGGAACAGGCCAATGCCGCCGCCGATTTGGACCTGGCGATCCGCAAGTACGAGGAAGCATTTGCCCTCTGGGCTGAAGTGTTTGACGACTACCCCGTGCTCACTCTCGATGAGGTGAGCGATGACTTGATGAAATCGATTCGACGCTACACGATCGCAATGGATCAGGAGACGTTCCCCGACGATTTTCCGCTACTACAGTTCGTGGAATTGATGCAGAACGAGTATCGGTCTTCCGAAGAGTACGAGCGGCTCCGCAATTTGCAGCGTGAGAAACTGAGGGAAAAAGAAGAGGCTCAGCTCGAGGCCGAGCGATCGACTTCCGCTGACGCCGACTCCCTCTAGGCTTCGTCTAGCAGGTTGACCGCTGCGAACTCCTGTCCCTCGAGCATCGAAAGGCTCGCGCCGCCTCCCGTGCTGACGTGGCTCACGCGATCGGCGAACCCGAGTTGTTCGATCGCCGCGGCGCTATCTCCGCCACCGATGATGCTCGTCGAGTCGCTGTCCGCAACGGCCTGAGCGACTCGTTTAGTGCCCTCGTCGAACGGGGGCATTTCGAACACGCCCATCGGCCCGTTCCAGACGACGGTCTTGGCGCTGGCGATCAGTCCCGCGAACAGTTCGGCGGTTTGAGGGCCAATGTCAAATCCCTCCCAGCCATCGGGGATTTCACCGGCGGGAACGATCTGTTTGTTGCAGTCGCTTTTGAAGGCATCGCCGCAGTGCGTGTCGATCGGCAGGGCCAATTTGTCGCCCGCTTTGGCAAGCAACGACTTGGCGAGTTCCACCTTATCTTTCTCGACAAGGCTTCCGCCGACCTTGCCGCCTTGGGCGAGCGAAAACGTGTAAGCCATCGCACCGCCGATGAGCACCTTGTCACAAATCCCCAGAAGGTTGTCGATCACCTTGATCTTGTCGCTCACCTTGGCACCGCCAAGGATCGCCACGAACGGGCGGGACGGATTGAGGATCGTATCGCTCAGGTACGCAATTTCCTTTGCGACCAAGTGACCGACGACTCGCGGCTTGCCCGCCATGGCTTCGGCAACGGCGACCATCGAGGCATCGGTCCGGTGACAGGTCCCAAAGGCATCGTTGCAGTAAATGTCCCCCATGGCGGCAATCTTACTGGCAAAATCGCGATCACCTTTTTGTTCACCCGGATGGAATCGAACGTTTTCTAACACCAGCACTTCGCCGTCCTTTAAAGCCGCGGCCTTGGCGCTTGCATCATCGCCG
>JBGTCJ010000466.1:0-8715 GCA_041748895.1 Pirellulaceae bacterium | reverse complement strand
TTGATCCTCCCCGAGGACGAGGCGGGTGAGTTGTCCAAGGGTGAGCGGTTGTTGCAGAAAGGTGGGCACATCGATCATTTTGATTCGCGCCGCAAGACGAAGGACGGGCGGATTATTCAGGTATCCGTTCGCATGTCTCCGATCTACGACGACGAGTACCGAGTCGTTGGCGTGTCGACGATCGAGCGTGACGTCTCGGAGCGTCTGGCGCTTTTGGAGCAGTTGACGCTCAGCGAACGAAAGTTTCAGGACTTCTACAACCACTCGCCCGACATGTACTGCTCGGTTGACGCGTCGAGCGGCATGATCGTCGACTGCAACGAACGGATGTGCGACGAACTGGGCTATGCTCGTGAAGAGATTCTTGGCCGTTCGGTGCTTGACTTCTACTCGGACTCGGCTCGCGAATTGGCCAAGAGTTGCTTCGATGAATTTCGCATGGTCGGCGACACGCAGGACGAGGAGTTGGAGCTTTTGCGTCGTGACGGCACGTCGATCCCGGTCAGCCTCAACGTGACTGCGGTCCGGGACGAAACGGGGCGAATCGTCCGCAGCCGCAGCGTTTGGCGGGACATGAGCGTACTGAAACTCAAGGACGAACAGGTTCGTCAGAGCGAGCAGAGGTATCGGAACTCATTCCAGAATAGTGCGATTGGGATTGCGCAGGTCGATCTCGCGGGGACCTACCTGCTTGCCAACCGGCGGTTGTGCGAAATCGTTGGCTACAGCCCCGAAGAGCTGTTGCAGATGCGCTACCGCGACATCACGCATCCCGACGACCTTGTCGAGGAATTGAAGCTTCGGGATGAGCTGATCAATGGGCGACGCGAAACTTATAAGCTCGAAAAACGATACATGCACAAGTCGGGGCATGACGTTTGGGTTTCGGTCTTCGTTTCGCTTGAACGCGATGCAGACGGGCGTCCGGTCTCTTGTCATTCGTACGTTGAGGATATCTCGGCACGTAAAGAATTGGAGAGCGAACTGAGGACTGCGATCTCACAGCGGGATCAGTTTCTTGCGATGCTCTCGCACGAACTACGCAATCCGCTCGGGGCGATCCTCAACACCTGCGCGGTGTTGCATCGGCGAAAGGCGCTTACGCAGGCGATCCAGGGACCGATATCGGTCGTCGCTAGGCAAGCCAGGCAGATGGCGGAGTTGCTCGATGACCTGTTGGATGTCAGTCGGATCACCACGGGCAAGATTAAACTGGAGAAGGCCCCCGCTTTGCTCGCTGAGGTGGTCGATGAGGCGGTCGAATCACAGCAGGCGCTGGCCGCCCACCGCCAACAACGCTTGATCGTGTCCTACAGCGACGATCCGCTTAGGGTCTTTGGTGATCGCAGCCGATTGGTGCAGAGTGTCGTTAACCTGCTCAACAACGCGATCAAGTACACCGCGGAGGGTGGAATCATCACGGTGACGCTCGAGCGGAATGGCCGCAGCGGAATGATCCGGGTGCGGGACACGGGCGTGGGCATCGAACCCGAGTTAATCGAATCGTTGTTCGAGATGTTTGCACAGAAAGACGCGACACTTGACCGAAGTAGCGGTGGGATGGGGTTGGGGCTCCACCTCGTTCGAAGGTTGGTCGATTTTCACGGTGGTACCATCACCGGTCGCAGCGAAGGGGTCGGGAAGGGGAGCGAGTTCGTGGTCGAGTTGCCGCTCTCGACGCGGAGTATGGCGGCACGGAAAACGCGGACCAAATCGTTGCCGCGATGCGACCAGACCAGCCGCCCGCCGATTCATCGAATCGTGGTTGTCGAAGACATTGCCGACGCGCGCAACATGCTCGTGCAGTTGCTAGAAGCGGATGATTTCGACGTCACATCGGCGGCCGATGGTGAAAGCGGCCTGAGTCTGATCTTGAGCCAACGGCCGGACCTGGCGATTGTCGACATCGGATTACCCCGGCTCGACGGTTACGAGGTGGCGCGACGCGTGCGGCAGGAGATTCCCGCGTCCGAACTGACGCTCGTGGCACTCACTGGGTACGGCCAGGATTCTGATCACGAACGAGTGATCGACGCCGGGTTCGATCTGCATCTCGTCAAGCCGCTCAATCCGGCACGGTTGGAGAGCATCCTTTCACGGACTTGAGGTTGTCTGCGAAAACGAAAAAGGGGCGGTGCCCAGTTTCCTGAACACCGCCCCTCACTTCGGAGCGTCCTGCAATCCTCTATCGGTATCGCATTGAGGCTTGTGGGGTTAGCCGCTTAGCCTGAACGCGGGTCGTTAGCATCCGCAACCGCCGAACAGCTTGCCCAGTAGACCCTTGCCACATCCGCAGCTTGGGGCCGATCCGCAGCAGTCGCTACCAGCGGCTTCGCAACCACATGCGTCCGAAGACGATGCGGGTGAGCAGCTATCGCAAGCCGGCGCACAGACCGTAACCGGCACTTCGCGGCAGACCACCTTGGGAACGCAAACTGTCACGCAGTAGGGTTCGCAAACCTTGCGGCACTTGGCAACCTTGATCGTCTTTTGGACGCACTCTTTGCGACAGACCGTGCTGCAAACCGTCTTCGTGCGGCACTCGGGAACCATCGTGCAAACGTTGTAGCAGACGGTCTTCGTGCGGCACTCGGGAACCATCTTGCAGACCGTGTAGTTGCAGGTCTTCTGACGGCACTCGGTTTCCATTCGGCAGGTCGTGTAATTGCACTGCTTGGTGCGGCATTCGGCGACCATCGTGCAGACGGTGTAGTTGCACACCTTCTGACGCTGTTCGCAAACCATCGTGCAGACCGTGTAGTTACAGGTCTTGGTGCGGCACTCGGGGACCATCTTGCAAACGGTGTAGTTGCAGGTCTTGGTGCGGCATTCGGGAACCATGTGGCACACGGTGTATTCGCAGGTCTTCGTGCGGCACTCGGGAACCTTGCGGCAGACCGTGTACGGGACTTCACGAGTGCAGCACTCGGTCACGTACTTGGTGCAACAAATTTCCTTGGTTTCGCAGGTCGGAACCCACACTTTCTTGCAAATCGTCTTCGGGGGGCACTGCACGCACTCGACACGGCAGGCACCGGGACAGTAAACGCATTTGCAGGTCACGGGATCAAATGTCCAAGTGCCCGGCTCGCGGACCGTACGACGAACCACCGGACCGGGAACTTCCTCGGTCACGGTTTCCCAGCTGCCACCGGCAACTTGGATGGTCCGGGTGTACTGCACCGGCTTGGTGACCGTGTAGTTCTCCGTGCGGACCTTGTTTTCCGTAACCGTGTTGTAGACGGTGTAGTTGATCGTGCGAGTCTTGGTCTCGTACACCGGCTTCATGACGGTGTAGTTGATCGTCCGAGTCTTGGTCTCGTACACCGGCACGTTGACCGTGTAGTTGATCTCACGAGTCTTGGTCTCGTACACGGGCTTCTGCACCGTGTAGTTGATCACCCGTTGTTTCTGTTCGTACTTCGGCACCATGACGGTGTAATTGATCGTCTTGGTGTGCGTTTCGTACACGGGCTTCTGAACCGTGTAGTTGATCACGCGGCTCTTGGTCTCGTACACCGGCACGTTGACCGTGTAGTTGATCTCACGAGTCTTCTGTTCAACTTTCGGCACCATCACCGTGTAGCTAACTTCGCGGCTGGTGGTCTCGGGGACCATTCGCACTTCGTTGACCACTTGGTCTTCGTAGTACGTTTCCATCCGTGTGCGGTAGCGGGTCACCTGCTGCTGCTCGTAGACCGTTTCGCGAACCGTTCGCATCACGGTGTAGGATCCATCAGCCGAGGGGGCGCTGCCGACAACATTGCCGTCGATCACCGCACCGTCTTCCATGACTGCCGCTTCACCACCGGCGACGCATCCGTCACCTTCGCGACCAGCGTTCTGGTAGCTGATTGCGGCACAGTACGCGCCGCTTGCCGTTTTGACATTGAACGCCATCGTGGCGGTCAAAGCCAAGGCGGGAATCATCCACAGCCTTTTCATGCTTCTTTCTCCGAGGTTCTTCTTCATTGGATTGATAGGACGCAGCAACCGGCACTACCCCCCACGGGCGGCCGCTGTCATCGATCTCCCTTTCGTCTCGCCCGTTGATATCCCACACTCGTACGATTGAGTGTGTTAAGAGGTGAGGACGAGCGAAGAGGATCGCGATGCACCGTCTACATCGACTACGGTGGAAGCGTTAATCACGCTAAGTGAATGTCCAAGCGAATTTGGGTTGTTTGGGAGGCTTTGGTGTTCTGTCCGTTCAGTCCGTATCGATTCTGCCGGCATCCGGCGTGCAAATCACCCGTTGCGATCGAAGAGCGAATCATGGAGGGTTAATCAGGCATTGAGGACTGCACCGATCGGGGCGTGCGCCGCGGCGGTCGATCGGCCCCGCTCCCCCCAGGGAAACCGCATCGCGTGGTCCGAAATTTTGCTTCCGACAGTGGAAAATCTGAGCACGAAAAACGGAACATGGAAAATGCCCCCTGCTCCCCACGACGGTTCGCCCGGTGCGCCCAAGCACGCCCCGTTGCCCACGGCAGCCGTGGGACGCATGAGCCTTTACCTACGTGAGCTAATGCGAATGCAAGACGCGGGCCTTCAGCGCGTCAGCAGTCGTGAGCTTGGCGCACGGCTGAACGTTTCACCCGACGTCGTTCGCCGGGATCTAGCGGCGCTGGGGTCGGTCGGACGACGGGGTGTCGGCTACACGATCACCACGCTCGTTCAGCGTCTTGGCCAGCTTCTGGGCGGCAACACTCGTTGGCGCGTGATCCTGATCGGCACCGGATCACTCGGCCATGCGCTTCTGCGTTACCGCGGCTTCGGGCGCCTTGGGTTCGAGTTGGTGGGGGCACTTGACATCGACCGCCGCCGAATCGGTTCGACGATCGATGCGATCACGATTGAGGACGCGGCGAATCTGGACTTGGTCGTCGCCCGTTTGCAGCCGCAGTTGGCGATCATCGCGGTGCCTGCGGATGCCGCCTCCGAGGTTGCAACGCGACTGGCCCGATGTGGCGTCGCGGGCATTCTCAATTTTGCCCCCATCCCGCTAAAGTTGCCCACCCACGTCGGCGTCGTGAATGTCGATCTTGCGAGCGAGTTGCAGCGTCTGGCGTTCGCTGTCCGCTACCGCGGAGAGACCGGCGGGTGACGCCCAACCGTTTACGAAAGAGGCGTGTTCAGCCTAGTTGACGGCGTTTTCGTAGATCGGAAGGTGACGATAGTAGACCTCGAGTGAAAGCAGATTCATCGTCGTAAGGTACAGCCGTCCCGCATGGGGACTCCATCGATCCGGGACTGGCAACATCGGATCCCAACTGCCCGCATGGGGCCCGCTCTTGATCTGCCCTTCGACCAAGATCGGACTCAGCCTGGAATTCCAATTTTCCCAATGCTCGCCACCCATGTGGAACATGACCTGCGTCGCGTAATACCAATAGTAGGTATCACGCTGAGGCGATCGCCGGTCTCCGATCGCCGGTGGGTAGGTGGCGAGGTAATCGGCGGCGGAACGCATGGCGGGGTGATCGCGTTTCCAGCCACCGTAAATTCGCATCAACATGCCCACGGCAGTCATTGTTGGCGTGACTTCACGCCCGTGTCGTTGCGACGGTGTATCCGGTGCGAAGGGGTTGTAACGATAACGATCGGCGGCGGCGCGGCTCGGTTTGGCGAATTCCAACCAACGGTTGATGCCCTCGTAGGTCGATTGCGGGACAGCGAGACCGGCCAGTTCGCCGCTCTTGAGCGCCATCATCATCCAACCGCTGACGCTCGTGTCGCTACTGATCTGCGGCTGGTATCGCCATCCACCGCGCTCGCGATGTTGCGTGGCGACGATGTAGTCGATCGCCGCCTGCGCGGGCGCGCGGAGGCTTTCGTCACGGCTCATCCCATAGGCCTCGCAGAGGGCAAGCGCCGCGATCCCGTGCGAATAAAACGCGACATTCTGATCGCTGAGGGGATTCTCGGATCGGTACAAGTTGCCGTCACGTTGCTGCATGGCGATGAGCGCCGCCAAGCCGCGATAAACGCACCCGGCATATTGGTGTTGGCGATGCGTGTAGCCAGCGCCTTGAAACGCCAGCACGCAAAGCCCCGTTGCGGCAGTGTCGCTCTGGAGCAGAACCCTTTCTCCCTGGCCCTGCAGCGACCATTCTCCGGAGCTTTCTTGCCGCGATGCCAAATAGGCGAGTCCCTGTTCGATGGCCTCCTCGGTTGCCGGACCGATCAAACCGGGAGGTGCCGCCGCGGCGCCTCCTTGGGTCCGCATCACGCGTCGACGGAACGATTCAACCGCGGCGACCGTTGTCCCCGCGGGCGTCACGGGCCCACCCACATCCATCCGCTTCCGCTGACTTGGTCGAAGTGACCACGCACCCGGCTCAGGAACGGCATCGAGCGAAACGGTCACGCCGGCCCGGGTGGCAGGGGAATCGGCCAATCCGTCAATGCCTAGGGGCAGATCGAAGGGAAGTGCTGCCGTATCGTCTAACGCGGAGGACACGGCTGACGCCGCTCCACGATTCCCGAGCGGCGACTGGCCAATCGATTCGGCGGTTTCCGCAGCGGCCTGGAGCCTGTCCAGCGGTACCTCCGAGTACGGTTCTCCGCCCGAAGTCGATTCGCGATCGTCATCGCCACGCGTCGACTCGCCTCGGATGGATAAACCAGAACTTGCCGCTAAAGACATTGACGACTGCGCCAGCGAGGTGTCGGCTAGATTTCCCAGCGGCAGTGGCAACCCGGTTTCGCCGCTTCGCCGACGCGATCGTACGTCGGGACTGGATCCCGCTTCCACACTCGGCATCCCTGACGCGGCACTCGAGATCGATCGCTCAGCGGCCGAAGCGGTCATGCCAGAGTGCGTCATCCCGATAGGTAGCGCGTCGGTCGGGGTCGTGACGCTTGCCCCGACATTCCGCTCGGCTTTGACCAGTGGGATATCGAGAGGGGCGAGCATTCGCTCGGCGGCTGCGTCATTTCGTGCAATCGGGATTGCCGTGGGTGCGGGAGCCGAACCGGCCAACTCCGGCGATCGTTGGGGCTGCCGAGCTAAGGGCCTTTGCGGGGCCGAGCCGAACTGACCGATCAGCGGAAGTTCGTCGACGTTGGACGCTTTGGCACGTCCCGCCAGCGGGACCATCGTGGGAGCCGTCATCGGCTCGGGCGGCAGATTCGGCGCGGCCAGCGCCACTGAAACCGTTGGCGACGTGACGCGACGGGTCGCCTGAGGACTCGGCTCAACGGATACCTCCAGCGGCCGATCTCTCGACACTTGGGCCGGTACCTCGATTGCCTGGGGCGGTGTCGTCGGTGCAATTCCGGCCTCGGATCGTGCGACGCTCCTGGCGCGTCGACCCGGCGAATTGGCGGGCGCGGGCATCGCCGACTCGGGTTGCTGACGAGGAATCAAAAACTTCTCGAGCTCGCGTTGTTTCGGAATGATCGGTTCGGTCGGCATTTCGAGCTTCACCGCCGAATGATCCAGTGGCGGCAAATGCCTCCGCTCAACCGGTTCAACCGGTGACGCAGTTTCCGCATCGGTCGGCCGCGACCAATCGGGTTGCTGCATCGATCTCGTTGGGGTTGCGAACAGGTAGTCGGGAACCGTCTTGTTGACGGCTGCTTTCGCGGGCTGCGCTCCGGTCAATGCGTCCGGGAAATAGCGCTGAAAAACGACGACGTTGACCGCCAGCAGGAGTAGCGACAGGTGGGCGAAAACGCTGAACAAAACACCGATCTGGATCGACGTGTGGAGAAAACGAGATGCGAGCACCCGCGTGAATGCCGCCAGGACGACCGCGGCAAGCGACAGCCCAATCGCGTATGTCCATGCGTTGTGCAGCGGCCGCGGATCCTCGAAAGACAAATGGGATGCCACGCTGTAGTACACCAGCCCGGCAAGCGCGAGCAGTCCGACATCGAGCGGCCACATCCGTTCGGTTTTTCGTACCGCTGGTCTCCGAGGCGCTTCGGGGGGCTGTCTATCCCGTTCCATCGCAATCAACCCTGCGGGCCCTCGCGCGTGGTGACCGAATAGTCCGCGACGCCGCTGCGATTGCAAGCGTCCATCACGCTGACAACCGGTTGAAACGACGTGAAGGCATCGGCACGAATGATCACGGACTGGTTCGTCGGGTTGTCGGCGACGGCCGCCGTCATCAACCTCTCCAGTTCTCCGAGATCGGTGGGTTGACCTCGAAGAAAGATTTTTCCGTCGGCGTCGACGTCCACCACGATCTCACGTGGACGGCGAGTCATCGGCGAGGCCGTCGTGGCACTAGGCAAAACGATGCTCAGTCGCCGCTCCTCCTCTTCAAACTGGCTGGTCACCAGAAAAAAAATCAGCAGCAGAAAAACGACGTCAATCAGCGGCGTGAGGCTCAGATTACCGACCACGCTCGAACGTTTGATCGCGATGGCCATGATCACCTCACGCGTCGTTTGACGATTACCGGGTTAGGGGCCGCAGCGCTCGCCGCGGTTTGAGAGGGTGGCGCGGGCGGTGTCGGTGTTACGGGCGGGAGACTCGAAGTCGCCGGTTGGGCGGAAGCCGGGGAAGGATTGCCGGTCGAGGCATTGCCGACAGAGGCACCGGGTGGGGCCGAGGCGTGTGTGGCAGCGGCGCCATGCGGCAAAGATTGGTTCGACAACGACGCAAGTGTCCGCAGCGTTCCATCGGCATCGAGACGCGCGCGGCCCACAAACCGAGCCAATCCCGGCGCGAGATCAAACGCCAGCCGCTCGATGCGGTGG
>JBGTCJ010000465.1:0-4627 GCA_041748895.1 Pirellulaceae bacterium | reverse complement strand
CAGCAGTAAAAGCCAGTGCAAATATCCAGCGTGTCATGCAATTGTCCTCCAGACGGTCGGGATCGGTCAATTCATCCATATAGCATAAATGCTTGAGGGCGTCAGCCCAAATCTCTTTGCGCCGGCGAACTATCTAATTATTCGAGTTACGGCTCGAAGTATCCGTTTATCGCCATTTTATCCTGCACTGTCAAGCAAATTTCTACCCCGGGCGGACGGTTTGTTTACGGTACCAAACGAGGCTCGAGATATCCATTATCTTGCGGATTATCCCGCGTGCGACGTAGACTGGGGAGCCGCGTCGGCTGCCGGTCGTGCGCGAGCGTGCCCGTGTTGCCGCGATCGACATGGCGTTTGAGGCGGCAGTCGTCGACCAGCAGATCGCCGCTCACACTCACTAGCGGGGGGGGGGGGGGCAGAGAACCATGTCGGTGAACGCGTTCAGACACCGCGGCGCAGCGGTGGTTCGGTCCGAGAAGGATCAAGTTTGGTTCCCGAGATTGCTCGCCGCCTTCGCGCGGTCGATCGGCAAGTCCAACGCCGAGCAACTGGCGATCCAAACCGATCAGGTGATCGCCTACTTGCAGTCGATGCGTGACGCAGGTCGGCCAGCGTGGCAGCGGTTGCAGTTGGTGCGGGCAATCGAAACCTATCAGGCGGTGATCTTGAGGGAGCAGGAGCCCTCGTTGATCGAAATCAAGCGGAAGTTAGCTGAGTTGGCCGCACGTGAACGTGCGGGTGACGGCGGCGCGGTCGTCGGCACCGACACGTCGGGACCGCTGGACCCGAACGAGCCCGAGGCGATTCGGCTAACTCGGGTCGAACTTCGATCCATGCGATACAAGTTCCAAACCGAGAAGGCGTATATCGGCTGGATCAAACGTTTCATCGTCCACTGTGGGTCAGAAGATCTGCGCGCTTTCGGCGAGGGCGAAATCAAGGAGTTTTTGAGCCATCTAGCGGTGGAGGATAACGTCTCGGCGAGCACACAAAACCAGGCGCAGTCGGCGCTGTTGTTTTTGTACCAAAAGGTGTTTCGTCGCGAGTTGTCTTTTTTGAATGTGTCGAAGGCGACGAAGCCCTCGAAATTGCCGGTAGTCTTGAGCCGTGACGAGGTCCGCCAGTTGGCGGAGCAATTCCGAGGACCAAGTTTGCTGATGTTTCAACTGATGTATGGCGCCGGCCTGAGGCACAAGGAATGTCGGCGGCTTCGCATCAAGGATGTCTGTTTTGACGAGGGGCACTTGGTCGTCCGCGACGGCAAGGGAGAGAAGGACCGCATCACGGTCTTACCGGATTGCTGCGCCGAGTCGCTTCGAAAGCAGATCAGGCGGGTGCGGGTGCTACACAGAGAGGATATAGCTGGCGGTGGCGGCGAGGTTCATTTGCCTTTCGCGCTGGCAAAGAAGTATCCCAACGCCAGTCGCGACCTTTGCTGGACGTGGGTCTTTCCCTCACGGAATCTAGCGAGGGATCCTCGCAGTCAGAAGCTGTGGCGTCATCACATCGGGGAAACGGTGTTTTGCACCGCGTTCGCGGAGGCGCTCAAAAAGACAGGCATCCTGAAGAATGCCGTGCCTCACACGTTGCGCCACAGCTTTGCGACGCACCTGTTGGAGGATGGTGCGGATATTCGGACGGTTCAGGCGCTGCTGGGTCACAAGGATGTGAGCACCACGATGATTTACACGCACGTGATGAATCGGCCGGGGATCACGGTGAAAAGTCCTGCGGATCGGGTGTTCGGCCAAATCCAGATGCCGTGAGCGGCCCCAAGGAACAGGCAATCAATCAGTTTGTCCTTTCGCTCCGCAAAGCGAACCTCCTTTAGGGTTGGACGCGAGCCGTGCGAGTTTCCGGCGAGAGTCTGGATGCGACCGTGATCCCGCGCCCTCCCCTCGCTAGCGCTCGACCCTCCCGCAAGCGGGAGGGTTAATAAACAATTCACCCTCCCCGAAGGTTCGTCCCTCACCTTCGACCCTCCCGAGGGAGGGTGAAAAAGTTGGTCTCCGTGCGGTGCAGGTTTGCCAGCGGCGTGTGCAGGTTGAGGGCAATGTGACGTCCCGTTATCCAGTTTTTGCGATCCAGCGTCGATCCGCCGAACACCTCTCTTTGCTGTATATTGCCAAGACTCGCTCAAGGCGCGAACGAATGAGACCCTGAGTGGCTGAACCCCAATCAACAGGAGATTGTGATGATACGTAACCCACTACTTGGGATGACGAGCGCCGCGGCGGTGGTCGCCCTTGGGCTAATGGTGGTAGGCGGCGCCGCAGCGGCGGACAGGCCAAACCTGATTTACATCATGGCGGATGAACTCGGTTACTTCGAACCTGGCTTCATGGGAGGCCAGAACATTCGGACGCCGAACATCGATCGGATGGCAAGCGAGGGACTGATTTTCAACAGTCTTTTTGCGGGGTCGTCGGTCTGTGCCCCGACGCGTGGCACTTTGATGACGGGCAAGCACAGCGGCCACTCGTCGATTCGCGCCAACGGCGGCGGGACACCACTTCGCGCCGACGAGGTCACCGTCGCGTCGTTGCTCAAAGATCGCGGGTACGCGACGGGCGGCTTTGGTAAATGGGGCTGTGGCGGCAGGGGCTCCAGCGGTGTTCCCGAAAAGCACGGTTTTGACGTGTTCTTAGGCTATTACGATCAAGTTCACGCGCACACCTATTTCCCCCCCTATCTGATCCGCAACAGCGGAGAGGTGCCGCTCAAGGGCAACGACGGAGGCAGGTCAGGTCAAACTTATTCGCAGTACGTGATTCACGATGCGGCGATGAATTTCATTCGCGACCATCACGAGCAGCCGTTTTTTGCTTACCTGCCGTACACGCCTCCGCATGGCAACTTCGACATCCCCGATTCCGACCCTGCGTGGCCGCCTTACGCGGATCAACCCTGGCCGCAGGACGCACGGCGTTACGCGGCGATGGTGACGCTGCTCGACCGACAGGTGGGTGAGGTTCTCGCGTTGATTCGCGATCTAGGAATTGAAAATCGCACGCTGGTGATTCTTTGCGGCGATAACGGCGGGGCCGATTACTTCGCTTCGGCGGAGCATCCGCGAGGTGTCCACTCGGCCAACAAGCACCCGATCAGCGGGCTCGAGTATCGAGGTAAGAAAGGCAACCTGTACGAGGGTGGCGTGCGTATTCCGGCGGTGGCGCGTTGGCCGGGGAAAATCATTGAGGGTGGGAAGACCGACCACCTCTGCTACTTCCCCGACATCCTGCCCACGTTCGCCGAGCTTGCGGGTGCCGAATGTCCGGCGGGAGTCGATGGAATTTCTTTGGTGCCAACACTGCTCGGCGAGGCTGCGGCGGGGCGGGCGCAGCCGCTTCACGACTACCTTTACTGGGAAATCAATGGATGGACGGCACTTCGTCAGGGCGATTGGAGGATCGTCAAGCCAGCCAATAAACGGGCCTGGGAACTCTATGACTTGAAAGCCGATCCAGGCGAAACCAACGATCTAGCAGGCTCGAATCGCGCGGTCCTCGAAAAGCTCGTCGCGCTCGCCGAGCAGGCTCATCAGCCGGTTCGCGAAGGGACGTTTACTGACACCGCGCTACATGAGCGAGATCGTCGCAGCAAGTTCGGTAAGCACGATGACGAAGGTTACAACGCCAGCCCGTCGGGCGTGCGAAAGAAATGACCCCAAGATATGGAGAGACGCGTATGATCCGGTGGCCTGGTATTTCACAATTCCAATTGACGGACCGCGTGGCGATCATCACGGGAGGCTCCAAGGGGTTGGGTGAAGCGATGGCCGCGGGTTTGGCTTCGGCCGGGGCGAACCTGCTACTAGTGAGTCGCAATGAATCGGAAGCGCAAGCGGCCGCCGAGACGATCGCTGCCGAATATCCCGTGAAGGCGATCGGAATCGCGGCGGATGTGACGCGAGAAGACGAGGTGGCCCGGATGGTCGAATGTTGCCAGTCGGAGTTTGGGCGAGTCGACATTTTGATCAACAATGCCGGCATCAACATTCGTGGGCCCATCGGGGAATTGAGCTTTGAGCAATTCCGGCAGGTACAAAGTGTCAACGTGGATGCGATGTGGCTGTGTGCCAAACACGTGGCTGCGATGATGAAGCCGCAAGGGTATGGTCGGATCATCAATATGGCCAGTACGTTGGGTTTGGTGGGTTTGGCGAATCGCACGCCGTATGCCACCAGCAAGGGCGCCGTGGTGCAGATGACTCGAGCTTTGGCGCTCGAGCTCGCGGCGGACCGAATCACGGTGAATGCGATCTGTCCTGGTCCGTTTTTGACGCCGATGAATATCCCGATCGCGGAGTCCGAGGAGGCACGGCGATTCATTGTCGGCGCGACGGCGCTCGAGCGGTGGGGGGAGCTCAATGAGATTCAAGGGGCCGCGATCTTTCTCGCCAGTGCGGCATCGAGTTACGTGACGGGCAGTATGATGGTCGTTGATGGCGGTTGGACCGCACGCTAGGGGTGAAACTGGGTAGCGCTCTTGGCGTGGAGGTCCGCGGCCGCGAGGGAGCGGGACCCTCCTCCCCGGCCGCTTCGCGTCCGACCCTCCCGCAAGCGGGAGGGTGAGGTGATGGGGAGCTCAACAATCCTGACCCTCCCCGGCCGCTTCGCGTCCGACC
>JBGTCJ010000464.1:0-8187 GCA_041748895.1 Pirellulaceae bacterium | reverse complement strand
AGCGAGCCATCGCCGAGTGAGCCATCGCCGAGTGAGTCATCTCCTAGTGAGTCATCTCCTAGTGAGTCATCTCCTAGTGAGTCATCTCCTAGCGAGTCATCTCCTAGCGAGTCATCTCCTAGCGAGTCATCTCCTAGTGAGTCATCTCCTAGTGAGTCATCTCCTAGTGAGTCATCTCCTAGCGAGTCATCTCCTAGCGAGTCATCGCAGTCTGAGGCGGGTCAATCGCAGCAAGACCCTCAGGCGCAGCAGCCTCAATCCTCTGAGCAGCAGGCGCAGTCACAGTTGCAGGAGGCAATCAAGCGAATGCGTCAGGCGGAGCAGGAGCTTGACAAAGCGCGGCGAACCGAGGCGGTCGAACAGCAGCGAAAGGCCGAGGAAAATTTGCGAGCAGCGATCGATCGGCTCGAAAGGATCCTCAGGCAGTTGCGTGAAGAGGAGATGCAGCGGGAATTGGCAAGGCTCGAGTCAAGACTGCGGAAAATGGCTCAGATGCAAGGGAAAGTTCTTGATGACACCCGATCGTTATCAGCGATTCCACAGTCGCAGCGGGATCGACAGGTAGAGCTCAAATCCGGCAACTTGGCCTTCGAGCAGAAGAAGGTCGTGATGGAGGCGGATCGCGCGATGTTGCTGCTCCGCGAGGAGGGGTCGAGCGTTGCGTTTCCTGAGGTCGTCGCGCAGATCCGATCCGACATGAATCGGGTGGCCGATCGTTTGGCCCAGACCAAATTGGATGTTGTGACCGAGGGAATCCAGGAGGATATCTTGGCCGCGCTGGAAGAAATGATCGCGGCCTTGCAGAAGGCGCAGCGCGATTTGGAAAAGAAACAACAGGAAGGTCAACAAGGGCAAGGCGAGGGTAGCCCCGGTGGTGGTGAACCGCCGCTGGTCGAACAGTTGGCGGAATTGAAACTGATCCGCACGATGGAGACACGGATCAAGACCACGACGCAGCGCTACGGCCAGTTGGTTGAGGATCAGCCTTCGGAGTCGTCGGAGCTCTTGCCACTGCTGCAAGATTTAGCGGAACGTCAGGGCAACCTTTACCGAATCACTCGCGACCTTGTGATGAAACGCAATCAATAGACGACCCAGGAACGGCTCGCTCATGAAGCTAACTCGCAGCGCACTTGGGTTGGGAAGCACCAGCCTTTTGGTTCTCGTTTTATGTTTCTCTGGCGGTCCGGCTTGCGATGCCGCCGATGCGCTTGCGCGCCAAGCGTCCTGGCAACCATTGGACACGGCGCAGACGATCGATCGATTGCGGCAATCGCTTGATCAAGCCGGTTTGGATCCTCAGCGAGTCGATACGGCGGCCGAGCGTTTGAGGGCGATGTTGGATCAGGACGATGCCGATTTGCTAACCGCTTTCGTAACGGCCATTGCGGAGGTGATGCCGGCGATTGCACAGTTCATGGAATCGGTAACCACGCTACCCACGGGGATCGCCAGAGAGTGGCAGGAGAGTGGCAGTTCGATCGCCGCCGCAATGGATCACTTGCCCGTGACGATCACCGCGTCGGCGCGGGCGCTTCTCGCCCGCGAGCTGACTCAGAGACGCCTCTATGACGAGGCACTTCCCCTGTTCGAAGACATCGAGGCGACAGACAGTGTTGACCCGGCGGCGGTTCTATTTTTCCGTGCCGTGTGTCGGCACTCACTTCTGATGAAGAAGGAATCGCTCAGCGATTTGAGGCGACTGCTCGAAAACGAGAAGGCGGCACCGGTACGGTTCACACGAACGGCGCACCTGATGGTCGCCGACATCCAGTCGCTCGAGGAAGACTCGCTTGACGAGATCGCGCGTTTGATGACGGATGTCACGCGGCGGCTCGATTTGGGTCGGGCGAGTGAGGACGTCCAGCAACGAGAGCAAACGATCATCGACAAATTGACGAAGCTGATTGAAAAGATCGAAGAGCAGCAACGCCAACAGGAGCAACAGCAGCAGAGTCAGCAGTCGTCCGAGGGACAAAGCGGCGGTCGCGGGCAGGGGCAGCCGATGGATGACAGCCGGATCGCGGGTGCCAGCGGACAGGGCGATGTCGATCGCAAGGCCACGGGCGACCGTGATGGCTGGGGAAACCTGCCACCTGCCGAACGCGAGGAAGCGCTGCAGCAGATCAGTCGCGACCTACCGACACACTACCGAGAGGCGATCGAGGCCTACTTTCGCAAACTCGCGACCGATGTCCCTTAGGCAACCCCGAGGAATGATTCGGCGACACCGGTTTAGTGCAAAAGGTCTCGACGAACTCGCTTGAAGTATTCCAGTAGCGTTCTGGGGCCCGACGGATCCCACAGGCCGGCGTGGGACACGAGGTGAGGTTGGGTATCGTCCCACCCTTCCCAGACGATCGCGTGGACGAACTGTTTCGCGAGCAGGGCTCGAAGGATTGCGCTGGTTCGCCGTGTCTGCTCGACCTCACCGATCGCTGTCGGGACGCTACCTCCAATCAATCCGCTGGGACGCCTCGCCAGTGGATCCGGCGAGGTGCTTGCGGGCATCGCCAGTTGGACCAGCATCGGCATGCCGAGCTGTGCCCAACGGTCGATTAGTTGCGCGATCTGCAGGGTGCTCCGCGGGATCGTGCCGAGCGCCTCGTAACCGATTCTCAACTCGATTCCAACACCAGCCATTCCGAGGCCACTGCGAACCAGTGCATCGGCGAAATGCAGTGGAGAAATTCCGTCGCGATGGTGAGCCAAGTACTCACCGAAAGGTTGGTCGAAGCTCACGATCGCGGGCGTCTGCGGGTCGTTTCGCCGAATCGATTGCAGGATCGTGACGGCAACCCGCATCAACTGCTCGTCATTGAGTGAGATCGGGCCGGGCAAATTGAGCCCGGACGCAGCGTTCCAGATCTGAATTTGTCCCTTGTAACGCCGAACCGTGGTCTCGACAAAGTGGTGAATCGAGTCGAGCAGCCCCTCGAAATTATCCTCGAGGACGTAGACCCAGTGGGGCGTGAGGCGGTCGTGAAAATCGATCAGCGGACCTCCGATCAATTTCATTCCGCCCTTGGCGGCCCAGGCGACCGCGGCGTCGCAGCGATCGAAATCGTAACGTCCCGCGTCGGATTCAATGTCGCCCCAGGAAATACGGACCGAGGCCGAGTTGAATGCGGTGGCAAAGTCGCCTGCGTGGCGGGGTTCGTCACGGCCCGATACCAACGCTTCGGGGAGTAGGGTGCCGGCCAGAAGCGTACCGAGACGCGATTCGTGCTGACATCGAAACGCGATCGCCTGCGAGGCGTAGGCTTCGCAAAGTTCCTCCGCCGCCGAATGCAAGAGTCCCAAAGAGGCCAGCGCCGCCTCACCGGCTTGAACGCCACATCCCGCGCACCCCGAGGCGTCGAGGAACATTGACGTCGCCTCACTGAGGCGTTGGTGGAACGGTTCGGTGAGTCGCATCCCCGATCGGCTCCAAATATCGGACTGATTGCGGACACCGAAGCAGGCGCCCCGGGCCAACTCAAGCGGCAATGAATAGGGCTTCGTCGCCGGCCGGAGCGAGCACGTCGACTGCATCATCACGCCCTGTCCGGCGATCGGCCAGGGAACGAAAAGCTTGCCCGAATCGTCAATTTCTCTTTGGACAATCAACCTCCCTGCATCAAGCCGCGAGTGAGTGAACCAGGGGACGCCTTCGATCCCACACAGATAAGCCGATGGCCAGAGCGATTGAGACCAGAGAGGCTGGAGCGGTTCGGCGACATCGAAAATGAATTGGCCCATGCGGCGATGATACCTTGCGTTATGAAGCAGTCGAGTCTACACCAAGGCGCCGCCCGATCGCGTCTGCCCGTTTCCCATTCCCCACTGCTAAACCGGCCATGTTTCAATTCGATAGGTGCGGCGCGCTGCTCCGAACCGACCTTCCCTTTCCTCGCCACTCCGGGAAGGTTCGCGATGTATACGATCTCGGCGACCACTTTTTGATCGTCAGCACCGACCGGATCAGTGCTTTCGATTTCATTCTTCCCTCTGGAATTCCGGACAAAGGCCGCGTACTGACGGCGATGAGCGAATTCTGGTTCGGCAGGCTCAAGGATATCGAACACCACTGGTTATCGGGAGAAGTGCCGCCCGGCTTGGTCCGTGAGCCGATCGATCCCGGACCACTTTTGGGGCGGGTGATGCTTGTGAGGAAAGCAACGGTTGTACCGTTCGAGTGCGTCGTTCGCGGCTACCTTGAGGGGAGCGGATGGAAGGAGTACCTACAAACCGGATCGGTTTGCGGCAACGGCTTGCCAACGGGTCTTCGGCAGTGCGATCGACTTCCCGAGCCCATTTTCACACCGACAACCAAGTCGCAGCACGGTCACGACCAAGGAGTGACCTGGCAGATGATGGCCGACGCCATCGGGACCGAAATGGCGACACGGTTGAAGTCGACGAGCCTACAGATCTTCGCCGAGGCATCGCGGTATGCCGAAGAGAAGGGGGTATTGATCGCGGATACCAAATTTGAGTTCGGCCAGACCGATGACGCCCTCCTATTGATTGATGAGGTGCTGACGCCAGACAGTTCGCGTTTTTGGCCCGCCGACGACTACCAGCCGGGGCGTGCCCAAAAATCGTTCGACAAACAATTCGTACGAGAGTGGCTACTCGCCAGTGACTGGGACCAAATCAGTCCGCCGCCTCCGCTGCCCGTCGAGATCGTCGTCAAGACACGGGAAAAGTACCTTGAGGCCTACCAGCGGTTGACGGGCGAGCGGGTTCCTTCGGTCGCTCCCGATGACGAGAGCCCCGTGTGATCTTGGCGCCGATCGATCGGAAGAGGTCCGAGCGCAGGATCACCCGTCACGAGTTCGCGGCTTACGATTCCATGGCCAGAGACTCCCTGGATCGCGCCGCCACGAGCCATCGCCCGGACCGTGCTGTAGCTCAGCGGTGGAAGATTCCGACCCACGCGATGCCCGCCGGACGTGCATGTGTGGTACCCGTCGGACCATCCGTAACCCCAAAGGCGACCGAAGCGATCGATCGTCTCACCCGCCGTTGCGGTTGCCCCGAGCCCCACCGGCCCTCCCGCCAGTACAGCGAGGGCAACCAACAATTGGATCCGCGCGCGAGTTCGCATCGGTTCAACACTCCATCTGGGGCGGACGTCGCGGTGGCACCGTGGCGACCGCACTGTGACATGAGGTATCGGCCGGCGAGCCGGATGGACGTTGCTACGATGGCAACAAACGACCCGAAGATAGAGGATCAGGCGATGACAAAACGGATGCGCGGAAAATGCCGCGCCCATTCAACCCGCCAAACGAGTGATCCGGTTTGTCGGGTCCGCCAATTCTTCGGCAGTCGCTCGGTATCGGTACTGCATGAGGTAGGCATCCTCGACGGTATCCTCGTAGAAGTCGCGGAGCACCGAGATGGCGCGAAAACCAATTCCTTTGAAAAACAATTGGGCATCAAGGTTCGTTTCGCGAACCTCGAGCAGAATCCGATTTCGCCGTTCGTGCGACAGCTTGCCGAGCAATTTACCGATCATCGCTTGCCCCACGCCTTGGCGTCGGGCCGCTGGAGCCACGGCAAAATTAAGGATATGGAGTCGGTTTTTGTGGAGTTCGTAGATCATGAAGCCGACGACCTGATCGTCCTTCTCAGCCACCATGCCGATGCAGTTGCGTTGTCGTAGGCAGCGGATGAAGTCGTCCTCGGACCATGCGTACTCAAAGCTCAGGTTCTCGATGTCGAGGACCGCGGGCATGTCGCGGCGAATCATCCAGCGAATATGTACGGACGTAGCTTTTTGGTCGATTTGGGGCACGTCGGAACTCCTTTTCCATCCGTGAGGGTCAATGACGGGTAAACAGCGACGAGGCTTCATGCCCCCCGGTCGGGCGTCGATCGATCCGACTCGTGTGCGCCGGCAACGGGGTCACGCCAGAACCGGATCACGCCCGTCATCGATCACGATTCCAGCTTCTCACTGGGAGCCATCGGTTCGGGGCATCGTCGAGGCGACCGGGGTTGGGTCGTCCGACAGCGATACAATTAGCAAACGCTCCAGGGCAAGCCAATAGAAGTCATCACGATTCTTCTCGCGACGCGGCCGGAACGGCAGCCGAGAAGGTGATTCTTCGGCGGGTTGAACCTTTGCGACAAAACGATTGATCGCTAGACTAGGTCTCCGGGGGATGTTGGTACTTGGGATCGTCAGCGCGTCGATCGGTTGCTCGCAGCCGACCGGTCGCGCGTCGGATGACCGTGGAGTTCCCCCGTGAATTGCACTCGGGAACCATAGATGGTCGCGGGTCTTGCCTGCGACTCGGGAAACCACGGAATGCTTCGCCGCAAAGAATCACTGATCGCTCCCTATGGCCTGATGGACCGGTCGTTCGCTAAGCCACTGGGCTGGGTCATTCTGCTCTGCTCGATGTGGGTGAGCATCGTTGGCTTTGGCCAAGAAAATCCGGCGAATTACAACGAAAAGGCGATGGCGATCTACGCCGACGCCGCGAATTTCCAGACCAACGGTGCCACCGATTTGGCGATCGAGAATTGGGTTCGCTACCTGCAAGAGTTTCCCGAAGAGCCGCTGGTGTCCAAGGCCGCCCATTACTTGGGCGTCTGTTACATGCAGCGCGCCGAGCCCGATTATGTAGCCGCTACCGAGGCATTTCGACGAGCCGTGGAGGACCCGAATCTCGACCTACGCGAAGAGAGCTTGATCAATCTGGGTTGGTGCCAATTCGCGTCGGCGGGGTCCGGCGAAGAACGTAGCGCCGAGCTTCTGGCTGAATCGCTCACGACCTTCCAAACGCTTTTGAAGGAGAAGCCAACCAGCCGCTTTGCGGATCGCGCTTTGTTTTATGGCGGTGAGGCCGCTTACGCATTGGGCGACGCGAAAGCCGCGATTGCCCTTTATGACCGATTGATCGCCATGGAAGCTTCGAAGGATTCGCCGCTGCGTTGCGACACGTTTTATGCGCGCGCCGTGGCGCTCGAGGACTTGCAGAAATACGATTCGGCGATCACGTCCTATCGCCAGCTGATTGAAGGCTGTGCGTCGAGTGGTTTGATTGAGGATGCGAAGGTCCGAATCGGCGACCTTTTCATCCTGAAGAAGAATTACGCCGATGCGGTCCAGCAGTTCGCAGATATCGCGGCGTCCGGGGGTGAGGATGTGCCCTACGCGCTCGTGCGACAAGCTTTTGCGTTGGTACAGAACGGACAACCGGCGGAAGCCGCCGCGGTCTATGAACGCCTGCTCAAGGACTATCCCGATTCGCCCCATGCCGCGAAGGCCACTCTTGCGGCCGCGCAGAGTGCTTACCGCGCCGGTGACCGGGCAGCTGCCAAGCGGAGGTTTGAGGACGTTTTGGCTCAAGGCGATGTATCGGGTGATCGCTCTTCCGCGACGGAGGCCGCTCATTGGTTGGCCACGATTGCCCTCAGCCAGGGCAATCCGGAAGAAGCGATCGAGGTTGCCCAAAGGCAGGTGGCCAACGGGATCTCCGGCCCTTACGTGGCTGCTCTGCGAATCGATCTTGCCGAGGCGTTGATGCAAGTGCCCGGCAGGACCCAGGAAGCCTACGACCTCTACATTTCTATCTACGAGTCGGCACCTCAAGATGCCAACGCGCCTCGGGCGCTCTACAACGCCGCGTTTGCGGCCATGCAGATGGGGCAGTCCCCGAAAGCGGTTGAATGGGCCGAGCGGTTTCTTGAGGAGTTTGACGACGATCCGCTTCGGCCCGATATCCGTTACATCATTGCCGAATCCAAATTGATGAGTGGTCGTCACGCGGAAGCCGCCGAGCACTATCGGAAATTGATCGAGGATCCCTCGAGCGCGGAGAACGTGCAGCTTCCGCTGTGGACTTTGCGAGCGGGGATGGCGACGTATCTTGCCGGAGAACATGACGCGGCGATTGCGTTGCTTACCGGTCGCATCGACACCGGTCTGCCTTCACCCCAGCAGGCGGAGGCGAAATTTTTGGTCGGAGCGAGCCATCTGGCCGCCGGACGCGGCGCCGAGGCGGCCAAGGCGCTCGAGCAAAGCCTCGCGGTCGATCCCCGCTGGGCGAAGGCGGACGAGACCAGGCTTCTGCTTGGCCAGGCCTGGCTGCTTGCCGGTGAAAACGAACAAGCCACCGAGGCTTGGGAATCACTAATCGACGCATTCCCCCAATCGCCTCGCGCTTCACAGGCACAGTATCGCATCGC
>JBGTCJ010000463.1:0-5269 GCA_041748895.1 Pirellulaceae bacterium | reverse complement strand
CAATCTTATCGGCAATCAGAAATCCAGATTGAACACTTCTTTGTTCGAACGCGTTCCGAGCGCACCCCAGAGACCGTAAGGGCTTTGGGCCCCTGCGAAGGCCGTCGGATGAGTCGAGGAGTTTCTCACCATCGGGGCGTTCCCGCTGCCAGCTTCGATCGAATTGGTGATGAATTTGACGGCTCCGTCAGCAAAGATCACGTGAGCACCACCCTGGTGATGGCTCGATGGCGACGCCATGTGCAGGTTCGCACCGTTGATCGGCATCACATGCTCCGAGTTCGGCGGAAGAATCGTGGTGAAATATGTCTTCATTCGATCAGCCCAACGGAAATTAATACTTTGAAGTGCACTCCCCTGAGGCACCGTGTCTAAATACTGCATTGGACTGAGCGGGTCAATCAATTGCTCGACATCGCGGAAGAGGCGTGGATTGTCGCGGACAGCGTTTTCTCGGTTTCCAAGAAAGCCCAACGTGTTTTGACCGTAGGAGCGAATGTCTCGGTCACCTAAGTTCGTGATCGATTCACCGATCATGATCGTATTGGAGGTACCATCGAGAATGTCGCGGAAGGCGGTTTTCATGGAAGTCACGAACACGCCGCGCAAACTAGCTCTCGCCACCACCGCATTCCCCTGTTCCTCGCGATGCATGTTGCGATGCCGCGGGCCCCACTGGATTCCTACGTAAGAATCACCTAGGCAAGCGGAGTAGTTACTTCGTGCAAGAGCAGGAAATCCCACGCCCGGATCACTTGGGCATCGCAGAGTTGCAATTTCCGTGACCCAAGGATCGTAGTCGGCATTGTCAGGGGTCGGTCCCATCGCCTGAAAAACCGGTGGGTTAGCCGAAAACGTATTGATCAGCGGGTTACTTATCTGCTCCCACAGCGCCTGTTGCTCCATGAACGGCAACATGCCAACGAAAATGCTCAGACGCCATCGATTCGCGATCGGACTGGGCCGCCAGTAATTGCCCTGATTCACCGCTGTGCTGTCGTCTACAAAACCTGGGTTCGTGCCCGACCCGTGAATCGGTAGGTTGTCGTACGCGGCATGATAGTTGTGCACGGCTAGCCCAAGCTGTTTCATGTTGTTGCTGCAGCTCATCCTCCTCGCCGCTTCTCGAGCGGCCTGAACCGCTGGGAGCAATAAGCCCACCATCACCCCGATGATCGCGATCACGACCAACAGTTCGACCAACGTGAATCCGCTGGCGGTTTTCTTCCCGCGTTTCATAATCGCGCGCCCTCAAATTGAACTACTAATCGAATCAAAATTGGTACCACCAGCGCTGAGTTTACCAGAATAGCCCTTCGTTTGTCAACCGAGCTCCCCCTTAAGGCCGCCTAAAGGGATTTTGGGCACCGTCGCGATCGCTGTTGTCGGTTAAGATTGAGCCCACTCCGAAGAGTCGGTCCGCCCGTTTTTCCACCGCTTCGCCACAGAAAACCCCCGCACCACTATGCAGCCATCGCCGACTATCGCACCTTGTCGACGCCGATCGATGTTTAGGCCCACAATGCCATCAACGTTCCTACGATGGCTTTCCGCTCTGGTACTCGTGCTGGGTTTCGCGACAGAATCGATTCGAGCCGGCGAAGCGATCGCGGTGAATCGGCCCAATGTGTTGTTCATCGCGGTGGATGACCTCAACGACTGGGTGGGGCTCCTCGGTGGGCACCCGCAAGCGAAGACGCCCAACCTCGATCGATTGCTGGCCCGTGGCACCTACTTCACCAATGCTCACTGCAACGCACCGGTTTGTGCCGCATCGCGTCACTCGCTGCTCTCGGGACTGAGACCGACCACCACCGGTTGGTACGACAATGTCTCCCAGATGCGCGAAATCCAGCAGAATTGGCAGGACGTTCTACGCGATACCGTCCCGCTTCCCCAATACTTCAAAAACCACGGCTACGACGTACGCGGCGGCGGCAAAATTTATCACAACGGACCTGCCGACTTTGCCGCGGACCAGCTTTGGGATCAAACGCTCCCTGCGTATCCGTGGCCTGACGGATTTCACAACACTCCCTGGAAGTACGCGCCGATGTTTGGACCGATGCCCCGCGATGGCGGCGGCATCTTTACGACGTTTGGGACCGGCGGGCATTCACTCTGCTGGGGTGCGCTAAAGAGCGATGAGATTCCCGGCAACCTGATGCCCGATGAGCGGACGGCGAACTGGGCGATCGATCAATTGAGTGATTCGTTCAAGCGGCCCTTTTTTCTTGCCGTTGGATTCGTTCGCCCTCACGTCCCCTACACCGCGCCCGCACGCTATTTCGAGCCCTTCGACATCGATGCCATCGAAGCGCCGGATGAACCCTCCGGCGACTTTGCCGACATTCCGATCTACGGCAAAGCGATGGCGCACGATCAGATGATCGACGGGGGTGATCACCCCGCGGTGCTGGGCGTCAGTGACACGTACTGGCGGGAACTGATCCGCGGCTATCTGGCTTGCGTGTCCATGGTCGATGACCAAATCGGCCGCGTGATCGCTGCGCTCGATGCAAGTCCACACAAAGATGCCACGATCGTCGTGCTTTGGTCCGATCACGGACAGCACTTGGGTGAGAAACGAAGTTGGCGGAAGATGACGCTTTGGGAGCAGGCGACCAAGGTACCGCTATCGATCGCCGCGCCGGGAATCGCTCGCGCCAATCAACCCTGCTCACGTCCCGTTTCGCTGGTCGATCTCTACCCAACGCTGATCGAACTTTGTGGTCTCCCCAAAATCGATGCCCTCGAAGGCCGCAGCCTGGTTCCCTTGCTCCATCAAGCGCAGGCGACTTGGGAAACCCCAGCGGTCACGACTTGGCACTACGGAAACCATTCGGTGCGCAGCGATCGTTGGCGTTACACTCAGTATCGTGACGCAACCGAGGAACTTTACGACCACGATCGCGATCCTCAGGAGTGGTCAAACGTTGCCGGCGATCCGAGGAACGCCGAGGTTCTCGCGTGGCATCGCCAGTGGATACCGGCGCGCCAGGAGCTGCCCAATCGTGACCGATCCTACAAGGGTGACAAATACGATGAACTCGTCGAACAGTGGCAATCAGAGGGCGGCCCACCGCAATGGCTAAAGTGAATCGACTCGTGATGTCCCTAGCGATCTCGATCTGGATAGGACTCGGATTGCGACCCAACGCGTCGCCTTTCGCGGACGCCGCCGATGTGCCTTCCTCCGTGGCGGTTGATTTCTTTGGCGATGTCTTTCCGCTGTTGAGGCGGACGTGCTTCGAGTGTCACGGACCGGACAAACAATCGGGCGACCTGCGATTGGACGAGCGCCATTGGCTGCTCGATTCTGGAATGGTTGATCAGGGCGATGCCGATGCGAGCGAATTGGTTCGACGCATCGAGCTTCCTGATGACGACCCTGAGCGAATGCCGGCGGTCGGTGAATCGCTTAGCGCTCATGAAATCGCGGTGATTCGTCGCTGGATCGATGGCGGTGCGGAGTGGCCCGAGACGACGGTCGTTCCGGCACACTGGGCCTACGTGGCTCCCGAGGATCCGCCTTTACCGCAGGTCACCGATCCCTCCTGGCCGCGTCATCCGATCGACCACTTTGTCCTCGCCGAGCTCGATCAGCGCGGGTTGCAGCCCTCGCCGCCGGCATCTCCCGAACAGCTACTGAGGCGTCTGTTTCTCGATCTGATCGGATTGCCGCCCACGCCTCAGGAGATCGAAAGGTTCACCTGCGATCCATCCGAGGAGGCCTACGCTGAATGGGTTGACGATTTGTTGCATCGCCCGCAGTTCGGCGAACGTTGGGCAAGGCCGTGGCTCGATTTGGCCCGCTACGCTGACTCGCACGGGTTCCAGCGCGACGACCTGCGTGACATTTGGGCCTATCGCGACTGGGTGATCCGAGCGCTCAACGATGACATGCCGTTTGATCAGTTCACGATTGAACAAATTGCCGGCGATCTGCTTCCGGACGCAACCGAGTCCCAGCGGGTCGCAACGGGTTTTCACCGCGCGGCGCCAACGAACTGCGAGGCCGGAACGATTCCCGAGGAATCACGCGTCAATCAGGTGATCGACCGCGTCAACACCACGGCAACCGTTTGGCTCGGTTCGACACTTCAGTGCGCACAGTGCCACGATCACAAATACGATCCGTTCACGACGAAGGAGTATTACCAGCTGCTCGCGTTCTTCAATCACACCGAACTCGAGGCCGATCTGGCTCTTCCCAACGCGGTCAGTTCGATCCAGTTCATCGGTCCATCGATGCCGCTGGCCGATCCGCCGCGTGACCGTCAACGAGAGCAGTTGATCGCTAAGCGTGAAGCCCTTCAACAGCGACAAATCCAGCGACGCCGAGAACTCGAGCGCGGCCTGGACGCGTGGGTGTCGACGCTCCCATTGTCAGAAGAGGTCGCGATCGCCCATCCGCTCGCGCCAGACACTTTTGAATCGACGGGGAACACGGATCGCTTCGATATCCTCCCCGATCATTCGGTCCTGTTGGTGGGAACCGATCCTCCCGACACGGACACTTATCGCGTGCGAACGTCGGTGAGCCTGCGCGGTATCGTCGGCTTTCGGCTCGATGCCTTGACCGATCCGACTTTACCCGGCGGAGGACCTGGTCGCGGCGATGAGGCGCGACCAAATTTCGTACTCAACGATTTTTCGATCCACTGCAGGCGTGGCGGCAGCGATGAACTGACGCGGATCCCGCTGGTGTCCGCCCACGCCAGCTTTTCGCAACGGGGATTCGACGTCGCCGCCGCGATCGATGACGACCCCCAAACCGGCTGGGCGATCAATCCAAAATTCGGCCAACCCCACTGGGCCACTTTTTCGATTGCCGAGCCACTCGATTTGGGCGAATCGGATGAACTCACTTTCAATCTGGACCATCGTTTCGGCGGCGGCCGTTCGATCGGTCGCCTCAAGATTTCGGCGATCACGGGCAATCCGGCCGGTGAAGTCATTTCCGATGCCCTCCGGACGATTCTTTCGAAACCGGAGCAGCAGTGGTCGGCAGCGGAGCGAGCGGCGATCGCTGAGCGACGTGAAGCACTCGACGCAGCGAGCATCGAGATCGCCGAGCAGATCGCCGAGCTCGATCGGCAACTGTCGCAGTGGAAACCGGACGTGACGCTAATCATGGTTGAACAGGGTTCGCCGCGTGATTGCTATGTGTTCGAGCGAGGGGACTACCGCAGTCGTGGCGAATCGGTGACGGCGGCCACACCGGCCGTGCTGCACCCGATGACCGATCGACACCTTGGCGATTCGT
>JBGTCJ010000462.1:0-5945 GCA_041748895.1 Pirellulaceae bacterium | reverse complement strand
TCGTCGGAGTAGCCGAACGCGGCTGCGATGGACCTGACGGCGGAGGAGTCATTGGAAAGTTCGCCTCGAGCGACGCCCGCGTACTGATCTCTCACATCATCGATAATTTGTCTTTGGTTCATCATTTAGTTCCCTGGGTTGCTATCGGCTATCGCCGAATTGCGATATGTAACTCAAAATTTTTTTGACTGCGTTCGCCGGACACCTACTTGTTCGGCAGCATCGTTTACAAGTCCGCGATCAGCTTTTTGAGTGCTGCCAAAGCATCGCTGTTGACGCAGTAGCAAACCCGTGGCCCATCGATCTCGCCCTGCACCAGTCCGGTTTCCTTCAAGATCTTCAAGTGCTGCGAGACGGTGGATTGGGCCAGCGGCATTTCCTCCACAATTTCACCGCACATGCAGGACGTTCGGTCGAGCAGCAGGCGGACGATGCGGACTCGCGCCGGATGTGCCAGTGCCCAACTGAGTTTGGCCAGATCCTCGGCCCAGGCGACATCCGGCAACGCAAGTTTTTCGCTTGCGGTGCCGCATTTTTGCGACTCTGCTTTCACCTTGACCATGGTTTCTTGATCCCAAAACTTGATTTGTCCGTCGCCGCTAAATTGCTTATCGTCGATCTACGATACGCCACTTGGTATTTTCTGTCAATGCCTACTACAAGAACGGATCGAACCTGGCCGCTGCCGAAGCGACCGTGGGTAATGCGGATGACCTGGTCGGAACTGCTGTTTGCCCACTGGCCGATCGATCCTCAACGGGTCGCCCGGTTGTTGCCGACTGGTGTCAACCTTGATGTTCGAGAGGGAAAAGCGTGGGTGGGCGTCGTACCGTTTTTGATGTCGAACGTGACACCGCGGTTGTGTCCACCGATTCCGGGCTTAAGCCGTTTTCTCGAGTTGAATGTACGAACTTACGTGACTGTCGACGGTAAGCCGGGAGTTTGGTTCTTTTCGCTCGATGCCGAAAGCCGGATTGCCGTGCGGGTGGCCCGAGCAACATTCAACTTGCCTTACATGGATGCGATGATGTCGGTCAGCCGAGATGACTCTGGGTCAGTTCGGTACCAGAGCCAGAGAACGCATCGCGGTGAACCCTTGGCAAGCTACGACGCGACTTACGGTCCCAGCGGTGATTTCAGCGAGGCCAACGCGGGATCTCTCGAGCACTGGCTAACCGCTCGATATTGTCTCTACAGTGCAAATCGCGAGGGTTACCGTTTCCGTGGCGAGATCGACCATCCGCCGTGGCAACTTGCTCCGGTGACTTACACCGAGCGGGTCAACACGATGGGCAAGCCACTCGGCTTTGACTTCGAAGGCGGGCCGCACTTGCTGTGCGCTAAACCTATCGACGTGCGAGCTTGGACCGTGTCAAAATGTGTCAGTGGATAAGTGCCGTGCCACCGCTGTATCGGGATCACCCTCTTTCTTGGTTTCGCGGATTCGTGGTTGGTTAAGGCGACGGTTGCGTTGGTTCGTTCCCGGCGTGTGTGAACCTGTCCCTTGTTGTCGACGGTGGCGGGCGGAGGATCGCGATGATTTCCCCGGGTCTAGATCGTGATGGCTATTGCTTGTTGCGACAGGCCGTTTCGGTGGAGACGGTCTTCGGTTTGCTTGACGTCTGCCGCAATGCTTTCGTCGACGATTCCCTTGGAGTGCGCGCACGATCGAGCCGCGGACACGTCTACGCGGCAAGGAATTTGATCGAATCCGTTCCAGAAGTCACGACGGTTTGGCAATGCAAGACGTTACTATCTTTTCTTCGCACAAACCTAGGCGAAGATTTTGGGCTGGTTCGATCGTTGTACTTTGACAAGCCACCGGACCGAACTTGGGCGCTGGCTTGGCACAAGGACACGTCAATTGCGGTGAAGGATAATTCGATTCGATCGGAATGGTTCTCGCGACCGACGGTCAAATCGGGCGTGCCACATTTCATTGCGTGCGATGAAGTGCTTCGGAGAATGTTGACACTGCGAATTCACCTCGACGAAGTCACCGATGAGAACGGACCGCTTCGAGTCATTCCTGGGTCACATGACTCGAGTGGTTCCGAAGGCGCGGGGATTCATTCGGCTGTTCCTATTCTCGCCAAATCCGGCGACGTGTTGGTGATGCGACCTTTGATCAGCCACAGCAGTGGCCCATCCGCGCCGGGCACGACGAGGCACCGTCGAATTTTGCATTTGGAGTTCGCACCTTCGGAGAGTCTGCCCGATGGCATCGAGTGGCATGCCTTTGTTCGGCCAACGCCGTGATACCGATAAGGAGTCCGTCATGAAGTGGTTGGTTGCATTCTTTTGGTTCTCGACGCTGGCCGATTTTGCGGCTGGTCAAGATTGGCCGAGCTTCCGTGGCCCCTCGGGCAACGGGAGTACCGAACACGCCGGCACACCCCTGAGGTGGTCGGCGACCGAGGGGGTCAAATGGACTGCACCCCTGCCGATGGGAGGCAACGGCAGTCCGATCGTCGTTGGAAAGCGTGTGTTCGTGACCAGCGCCGAAGATGGTGCTGGTCTAACGCGAACGCTGTTCTGTTTCGACGCTGAGTCGGGAAAACCGATTTGGAACCGACCCGTCCGATTCGATCGAACGATGCCCACACACAAAACCAATCCGTACGGGGGAACCACGCCGGCAAGCGACGGACGGCACGTGGTCGTGTGGCATGGATCGGCGGGGCTATTTGCATACGACATGGAGGGGAACGAATTGTGGTCACGTGACTTGGGTGAATACCGACACATGTGGGGCTACGGAACCAGCCCGGTGATTTTCGATGACCGCGTGATCTTGCACACGGGCCCCGGTGAGGAGGTCTTCGTTGTCGCACTGGACCTGCGAACAGGGGAGGAGCTTTGGCGACACCAGGAGCCGCTGGAGGGAACTGGCGAGCGGAACGCGGCGGGACAGTACATGGGATCTTGGGCAACACCGGTTTTGATCGAGCGCGACCGGCGGTCGATCGCGGTCTGCGCCATGGCCACGCGAGTGTGTGGGTTGGACGTGCGCAGTGGCCAGATCGTTTGGTACTGCGAGGGACTCGCGGGAGATCGTGGTGACCTGGCGTACAGTTCGCCTATGATCGAGGGCGACGTGTGCGTGATGATCGGCGGTTTTCAGGGACCAGCGTTGGGTTTCGAGATTGCGGGGTCGGGCGACTTGACACCTGCGCACCGACTGTGGCGAAAGGTCGGTAATCCGCAGAATATTGGTACCGGACTGATGATCGGCGGACACGTCTATCGTGTGAATGCGGGCCCCAACTTGATCGATTGCCTGGACGCGAGGACTGGCGAGGTGGTTTGGCAGCAGCGGGCCGAGGGTAACGCCTTCTGGGGCTCCGTGGCATACGACGGGGAGCACGCCTATGCCACCGATCAGTCAGGTACGACCGTGGTGTTCAAACCCACAACGGAGGGGCCAAACGTCGTTGCATTGAACCCGCTCGAAGACACGTGCAACGCAACGCCGGCCTTGGCCAGCCAACGCGTGTTCATCCGGACCTATTCAAGGCTGTGGTGCATTGATGGCAAGTGATCATCGGCCAAGTGCCGGTGGCCGAGTCGGACTAGCGCTCCGGCTACGCATCGATGACAGACGCCGTGCGAAGGGGGGCAGAACCGACTTCCCTCGGCCACAGGTCGCGTGTGCACGTCAAGGTTTGGACGGTCGCCACTGAGGCCGAGGTGCCGGATGCGAATCGGCAATTGAAACCATCTTCCGGAGGACATCGGGCATCTGGTCGGCCAAATTTTTGGTCTCCAGCGGATCCGTCAGATAGTCGTATAGCTCGTACTCGATTTCCGCCGCAGCATCATGGGTCGGAAGCCACTGCACCAACCGATATCGTTCGTTGCGGATCGCGCGGCCGAGGCGATTTCCGCGGGGATAGACATGAACGACACTTTCGCGCGCCGCGCTTTGCGGATCCTTGAGGACTGCGGCAAAGCTGACTCCATCGAGGTCACCGGGCTGCGGGAGCCCCGCCAATTCGGCCAAAGTCGGGAAAATGTCGACCGTTTCGATCATTGCTCGTGTTTTTTCCCCGCCGTTCATCCCGGGCGCCGAGACGATGACGGGGATTCTGGCCGCTTGCTCATAATTGCTGTGTTTGCACCACATTCCATGGTCACCCAGATGCCAACCGTGATCGCCCCAAAGGATCACGATGGTATTGTCTCGGGCCTCGCTAGAGTCGAGCGCATCGAGCAATCGACCGACCTGCGCATCCACATAGCTGGTCGCTGCGTAATAGCCATGCACCAGGTGTCTTGTGAGTGGCTTATCAATTGGGCCACGCTCGGGAATACCCGCGTAGGTTCGCAGCTCACCAAATTTCGTAGGAGCATACTCGGGCGCCGACTCGGGCGGACGAGTGACCTCTGGCATGGGCAGCGTGGCCGGATCGTAGAGATCCCAGTATTTTTTTGGAGCCACGAAGGGTAGGTGGGGGCGAATGAATCCGACCGCAATCAAGAACGGCCGCTCGGGTTGACTGGTCGCAACCTTGAGCCTGCGGATGGCCTCACTCGCGACCAACGCGTCCGTATAGGTCTCATCCGCCACGTCCGCACTCTCGGTCACGGCACCTCTGGTGATCCCACGGGCATCCACGCGTTTCTCGCCCTGGGCAGGCCGGGCGTAGGTGGTGGCTTTCGGCTTGAACAGTGGTTCGTTCCAAGACTGTTTGTCGTCTTGATTGCCGTGGCCGGTGTGAAAAATTTTTCCGAGCGCCTGAGTGTGATAGCCCTGATGGCGAAAGTACTCCGCCAGCGTCACCGCGTCAGGCGCAGCGAGTCGGAAGTGTGTCCCCAAGTCGTAGATGCCGAGCGTTTGTGGGCGTAACCCGGTCATGAGTGAATTGCGTGACGGCGCACATACCGCTTGATTGCAGTAGGCGCTTTCGAACAACACGCCTCGACTCGCCAAGCGATCGATCGATGGCGTAACCGCCGTCGTGTCTCCATACGCGCCGATCGTCGGTTTGAGATCGTCGATACAAATCAACAGCACATTAGGACGATTGGATTCAGCGGATTGCGCGGTTCCGCCGATCAGCAGCATCACCGCCAAGCCGATGCCGAGCGTGACGCGAGACAACGTTCCCAAACCAGAGATGACGAAATGACGCTTTGCGACCATGATCATGATGAGTGGCACCTTCGATTTGGCGGGTGGGTAAAGCAGGCGGTTTCAATGGGTGTGACCGTGGCACCGCCATGCGTCCGTCCAGCGTCGAGGTCACCGGCGTTGAATGGTTCTACGTGAAGGACGATGAGTAGGGACTCTCAAGAGCGTAGCGTGGCGATCGGCGCGTCGCCAGCGTCCGACTCCCCCTTCTGGGGGATCGCCGAGTCAGCAGAATGCGGCAGTTCGGAACGATTGCAGCCGTCGCTCTCGAGTCGGTTCCGGCGCGGACGCTCGAGCTCTGCGGGCATCGATTGTTCAAGGGCCTTGGAGTCATGGGGGAGGGAGTGTGGGATCTGTGATGAGCAAAGTTTCGGGTTCGGTTCCGCCGCTGCGGTTGACGCTCGCCAATGACGCGGGCGTTAATGCCGATGGCGATTACGTCCTTTACTGGATGGTGGCTCACCGACGGCTGACGTGGAACTTTGCACTCGAGCACTCGATCGACCGAGGGGTGGAGCTCGGCAAACCGCTGCTGATCTTTGAACCGCTCAGGGTCCGCTACCGCTGGGCGAGCGATCGACTCCACCGATTCGTGATCGAGGGGATGCGGGATCATGCCTCAAAAATGAAGGGGCATGTGATCGGCTACTACCCGTACGTAGAACCTCAACCGGGTGTCGGTGCCGATCTGCTGCGGACGCTCGCGGGGAAAGCCTGCTGTGTTGTGACCGATGATTATCCCTGTTTCTTTCTGCCTCACCTGATCGAAGCCGTGAAGGATCGTCTGCCGGTGAGGCTTGAGACGGTCGAC
>JBGTCJ010000461.1:0-4236 GCA_041748895.1 Pirellulaceae bacterium | reverse complement strand
TCGAGCGCCGCGAGTTTCCGTTCAACTGAACGTTCGTTCGGGTTACCGTAGCGTCCATACTCCTCGCGATCCTCTTCGCCTTCGACGAATCGAAGCAGAGCTTCGGTCGATTCGAACGAATAGGTCGACGTGCAAAACATCGGGGTCGAAAGCGCGCCCTCGGCTTTTTGTCGCAGTTCACCGGCGTGCACGGATTGCGTCGACGGGCCGAGCGGTTGCGAGGGCGTCGATACGGGTGCGGAACCGGCGCGGTCGCTGGGTCGGTGACTCGGGCGGCCAGTCCCCGACTGGGTCTCCGACTCGCTACCGGATAATCGATCCCGAGCCGCTGTCGAATCGGCAAGATCCGATGAAGTGGATGTCATTTCAGTTGCCATGAATCGACGCGCCCGAGAAATACGCTCGCAGGCCAAAGGCCGCCAAGTGAATCAGAGGGACCCGGGGTTCGAGGCCGCCGAAAAAATCGCACTCCCGGCGCCCATGGATCGCGCAAACCTTACGCCACCGCGGCGTGGTTGAACGAGCAATCGAGATGGAACCATGATGGGGGGCGAAGGCTCTTTAGCAGGCGAGGCTGCAAGCGGCCGCAAATCCCTGTATCCGTACGCTACAATAGCGTGAGCAATCACTGGCGGCAACCTTTCCCCTCGTTTCGCGACCCGATTGATGGACAGCGACCCTCTGCAGGCCCTCCCAAACCGATTTGCCAGACCAGCTTACGCAGGTCGGCTCGCGCGCTGGGTGGGGTTCATCGGTTGTGTGGTTTGCGGCGGCCCGGTGTGGGCACAGCTCGAACCTGCCTCGGGTGATTCGACGGTCCAGGCCGCTGACGCCGTCGCAGCCGACCAACCACTATCGGACGATTCGGCGGTCACGCGCGAAGACGCTCAACGGGTGATCGCTCAGTTGGCGTCGCCCACGTTTGCCGAGCGAGAGAGGGCGACCGAAGAAATCCTGCGGATCGGGATGCCGATCATTCCACTGCTACGCGAGGCAGCGGAATCGCGAGACGATGCCGAATTGGCCGCCAGGGCTCAGGTCGCTTTGTTGAAAATGACCACGGGCGATTTCGAAGCTCGAATCGCCGACTTTCTTGCGGGTAAGGATGTGGGTGGCTATTTCCGTGGTTGGCCGATGGTTTCGGCGACACTCGGCGACAGCCCTGAGACACGAGACCTTTTTGCCCAGCTGATGCGAGCCCACCCCGACTTGATCGAATCGCTCGATGGGACGACGCGAGAGCGGATTGTGTCCGTCGAACAGACGTCGCAAAAGGTCCAGCAGGCGATGCGTGAGGCACTTGTTTTCCCGACAACCGTCGACGCGATCGCGCTCCTGTTGCCACTGGCAGATCCCGCGGTCGCGCTGAGCCTTGGTTACGAAGGGGCCTTGATCTCGGTGTTGACCAAGCAGATGGCGGCACTTCAGCGCGACACTCGCCTCTGGCCAAAGGTCGGTGTCCTGGTCGGTGAGTGGGTGGCGCGAAGCCGTTTGGAGAATCGCAGTGATGTGCTCTGGTATTCGATGCAGTGGGACATCGACGCGGGTGGCACTTTAGCCGTCAGGACGCTTGGCGAGACCACGGATATCGAGACATTGCAGATGGCGATGCAGGCGATATCTCGATTCGGAACGGTCGCGGACGCGCAGGCACTGGGGCCATTTCTTGACGATTCCCGATCGGCAGTCACGCGAATGCCCGTGATGGTCGGCGATGAAACCCTTCGCGTGAGCGTGGCGGACGCGGCCTTGGCGGCAATCGCGATTCTTTATCAGGTGCCGCACACGGAACTCGGCATGGAGCACGTTGAGCTCCACATCAAGGTCGGCTACCTCACGGATACGGCAGGCTATCCGGCCTCGAAGGTAGAACGCCGCGCCGCCGCGATCGCGAAAGCCCGCCGATGGTTGGCCGGCGAATCGCCCCATCAGAAGGTTGGCTCTTGAACAAAGTCCGTCTGGGCAAAGCTTGACGCGCAACGTGTGGCGTTTGATCCGTGGAATCGTCACGTGCCGATTCTTCCATGATATCGGACGTGTTGATGTAGCCCGATGAGCCGCCATTCCCGATAGGCCTGCGTTGTCAAAGCGTAATCCCCGTGTCGTGCCTATTGGCTGCCAGATCGCGATGGCAATAGTTCTCGTAGCCGCGGGGGTTTCGGCTACGCAATCGATCTCCGCGGATCTGCATTTCGTGACCGAATTTCAGGTCGCGGATGAGATCGGCACGATCACCATCGAGGCGATCGAACAGATCGCGTTGGCGTCGCATCCCACGTTGCTACGGTTGGAAGCCTTGGTCAGTGCCGCCCGTGGTCACGCGGTACAGGTTGGGCTACAGCCCAACCCGGAGCTCGGTCTGGAGGGTCAACAGCTCGGTAGCGATGGGATCGCCGAGCAGTACGGCGTATTCGCCGCGCAACGGATCGTTCAACCGGAAAAACTTCGTCTCAATCGCGCGATCGCCGCTGCTGAGGTCCGCCGAGCGATTCAGGAACTAGCGGCGCAGAGGCTGCGGATCGTGACCGATGTTCGCGTCGCCGCGATCGGCGTTCAGCGAGCGGAGATGCAAGTCAAGCGGATCGAAGAACTGCAGCAAATCGCCAAGTCGGCGGCGAGTCACGCCGAAGCCCTCCTGAAAGCGTCCGAGGTTGGACGGATCGACCTGTTGCAAGCGGAGCTCGAGATTGAGGCGACCCACATCCTGACTGCGAATGCGGCGAACAGACTGCAAATGGCTCGGCAGCGACTTGCGGCTGCTGTCGGATCGCCTGTTGCGTGGACGACACCTATCGCGGGAGTACTCACCGTGGACAGCGCAGCTCGTGAGTTTGAAACGACGCTGAATCGGGTTCGCAGCGAGAGCCCCGAGGTTGCGGCCGTGGTCGCCGAAGTCGAGCGGGCGCAAGCCAATCTTTGCCGCCAGCAGATCGAACCGCGTCCTGACGTCGACGTTCGAGGATTGTTCAACTGGAGAGACAATGGCGTTGACGGCGACTCCAACGCAGGTTTGGCGGTGTCGATCCCCATTCCCCTGTGGAATCGAAACCAGGGCGCGATTCACCAAGCGAGGCAGCAGTTGTTTGCTGCACAACGAGAATTGTCGGTGGTCGAACTGGACCTACAAGACCGCCTCGCGCCGGTCTACGAGCGATACGCTAGCTCTCGGGAGCAGGTCGCCCGCTACGAGCAAGTCATCCTGCCTAAGGCCGCAGAGACAATCGAACTCATGCAAACCGCCTATCGCCTGGGGGAACTCAGCTACGTCAACTTGTTGACCGCTCAGCGGACCAACGCACAAACTCAGATTGACTACCTCGATTCTCTTGAGAGGATTGCCGTTGCGGAGGCCGAAATGCGAGGACTCCTTCTGGCAGGGGTTTTTTCGACCCGTTGAGCCTTTTTGGTTGCTCGACCGGCGCGTGTGGGTAGGATGATGCCATGAGATCCCTCCTACCAAAACTTGATTGGACGCGTTGGCGACCCGCAAAAGGTCGGTCCGGCGCTCATCGAATCGAGTGGGGATTGCTGGTCTGGATAGCGATGGCTCAATTTCCATTGCCGGTGATTCATTCCCATGAGGCGCTTGCGTCTCTTTGTCCGGCAGCGTTAACCGCTCACCTGGATCGGCATCACTTCAATCGTGCGGACCAGAAAAATGAGCTGGCAGACCACGGTACGCCAGTGATCATTCCTGCGCCGACCGAGGAACAGGATTGGCACTGGCACTTTGTCTTGCCCGTCGAGTTGATGGTGAGTCATCGCGATCACGAAGATGCCGCGCACGAGCTTGCGTCGTACGATGTCGACGCGCCGATCGCATCGTCGACGGGGTGGTGGCATGGGGGAGCCCACACGACACATGCGGTTTTAATGGCCGGCGACGAATGCCGCCCGATCTTCGCGCCGCGTGTCAGCCCTTTGGATCGAGACGGGGTGGCCTGCGATGGGATCAAGGGGATGGCGTCTGCGCGGATCCATTGCCGCGACTCCGCCGCAACTCAGTTTTTTATGAGCTATCGAGGCGTTTCTATTCTCACGCTCACGCGTTGCCGATTGATCTGATCCGCTGGGCAGGTCGCATTTGCGACCCGTTCTGTACCTAGCGTTGATCGATCACACTTTTTTCGGCGTCGAATCCTTTCGGTTTTACCATGTCATCGCAGTTTAGGCGGAATGCCTTTTGGGATGGAGTTCTGTGGGTCATCCCATGTCTGATCGGTGGGTGCGGTTCGT
>JBGTCJ010000460.1:0-11869 GCA_041748895.1 Pirellulaceae bacterium | reverse complement strand
TCGGCCTGTTCGGGCGTGATCGCCAACTTCTCCGCGATCTCACGGTTCATCAGCGCCGATACGCCCTGGACCTGAATCGAAATTTCTTCGAGTCGATTCATTTGAGGTTCGAGAAGGATCTCTTCGAGCTGCTCTTTCATTTCGGCGGCCCGCTTTCGCGCGTCCGCTTGCAATTTCTCAAACATCTCGCGTCGTTGTTGTTCGGTGGCGTCTCGGAAATTCTCCGCAGGCCGTTCACCCCGTTGACGCTCGCCAAGCTTTTGAAGGGCTTCTTCTTGGTCGGGTGCGACTTCGAGTTCGTCGCGAACCGCCTCGACGCGAAGCAACTGCATCAGCAGTTGGTCACCACCCATACCGCCCATCGGCCCGCCGAACATCATCCCACCGGGTCGACCCGGCCCGCCGCCGGGTCCCCCACCCCCGGGAAACCCACCTTGCCCGAAGCGTCCGCGATCCCCACCGCGGCCGCGTTCACGGTCATCCTGGGCGGTCGCGATCGTCGCGACCGCTACGGTAGAAAGCGTCACTGTCGCGACGAACGCGACCCATCGGTGTTTGATCATGGCATTTCTCAGAAAAACGGCGAGCGACAAGATTCTGGCAACTGAGTTGGCAACCCAAAACGTCCCAGGCTACAGGATTTGTAACCGCGTCAGCCGTCGAGGGTTCCGTCTAAGCGATCGTGAAGATCGAAAGTGTCTTGCGACGATCACCCATGGTTTATCACGCCGCGAGGGCCCGCGGTGCGACAGAACTCATATTTTTCCACAAATCACTCGGTGGCCAAAGCCGCCGCTAATTGCTCATATGCCCTCTCCTGGCTGAGCGATCCACCACGATGGTTCAATGCGATTTGGTAGAGATGTTGGCCGCAGGCGGTCGGATACCGACCCGTCACGCAGGCCTGGCATAGCCGATCGCCCGGCAGATCGACGGCCCGCGCGATCGCCTCCACCGGCAAATACCTGAGCGAATCGGCACCAAGGTCGTCCGCCAAACGCTGTTGAGCCTCGATCGTTAACAATCCGTCGGTGAAGTACCTGGGAGCGATCAATTGATCGATCGTGCTCATGTCGATCCCGTAGTAACACGGCGCGATGATCGGCGGACAGGCGACGCGAACGTGAATCTCACGGGCGCCACCGACGGTCCGAATTCGATCGAGCAGGACGCCCATGGTAGTACTGCGGACGATCGAGTCCTCGACCATAATCACCCGCTTGTCGTGAAGGACATCGCGGAGCGGCGTGTACTTCGTTTCCGCCTTGGCCTTTCGCATCCCGCCGCCTTCGATGAACGTTCGCCCCGCGTATCGATTGCGGATCAGCCCCTCTCGGCTTGGGATACCGAGTTCAAAGGCCATCGAATCGGCGGCCGCTTTGCTCGTGTCGGGAACGGGCACCACGATTGTGTCCTCGCGATCGAAACGAAACCGATCGTCTGCCCTCTCGGCCCGCGCGAGTTCTTCGCCGAGTCGTGTTCGGGTTAGGTAGACACTTCGATCATCGAGCGTGCTGGCGACGTTGGCGAAGTAAATCCATTCGAAGAAGCAGTGTGCGGGTGACCGCGCTTCGGCGAAGCGTTCGATCCGAAACCCGTTTTGAGGATCGACCATGATCACGTGACCGGGCGGCAACGAATGGATTTGGTCGGAGCCGAATCCGATATTCAGAAGCGCCACGCTTTCGCTCGCTGCGGCAAACAATGGACCGTCCATCGCGTAGCACATCGGCTTGATCCCCAGGGGATCGCGGGCCACCAGCATTTCCCCTTCCGCGGTCAAAAGCGCCAAACTGTAGGCACCGTCAAACTGGCTCGTCGCTTGACGGATGACGTCGAACCAATCGAGTCGTTGGGGAGATTCGCTCAGGATTCTTGCGATCTCATGAAGTATGATTTCGGTATCGGTGTCCAGCACCAGGTGATGGTCGCCGTCGGCCAGTAACCGCTGCTTGAGCACGCTGTAATTGGCCAATTGACCGTTGAAACAGAAACTGAACCATTTGCGTTTGTGGATGTGTTTGCGTTCGAAGGGCTGGGCATAATTGCGGTCATCCTTTCCACAAGTCGCGTAGCGCACGTGGCCAATCGCCGCTCGCCCCGCCAACTGCTTCTGGATGGCCTCGCACTTGGCGCGGTGGTTGAGCCGAAACACTTCGGTCACTGAGCCGACATCTCGGCGGGTTCGCAGTAGCGTCGATCGATCCGGATTGAAGGTGCTCATGCCCGCGGCCAATTGCCCCCGGTTCTGGATGTCCAGTAGCATTCGCGGCAGCAGACGCGAGATTTGTCGCGGCCCGTCCGTCGTGCAAAAGGGACTTCGCCCGCGCCCCGAGAGGTGATAAACCGCGGCAACCCCACACTCGTGATTCAGTTCGCTCATCGACCCTCAATTTCCTTCGTGTTGCGTCACCCGAGGCGTTCACGGCGAAAAAGCCGCGTGTGAGTGAGCGATCCAGCGGGCCGTCGATCCGACCGGTTCAAAGCGTCCCGCCCCCGATCGCTCCGACAGACAACCACGCTTTGAAGTGTACCGCCCCCGCCGTGGATCGCAATTCACAACCGGCGGCTTTCGCTACCGCTGGCTCACCACTGGCAGAGCGACGCGATGTAGTCGGCCGATCCATCGCGATGCCAAGGATCGAGTTGTGCAGGCGATTTGAGCTGTTGGCCACGTCGCAGCGGCGTTACCAAAAAGCGGCTCGTGACTTCGGGTAAGGCTGTCATGTCCCCCCAAAGTTTCTCAAATTGGGCGACCGGAAACAGATCCTCCTGGGCATGCCCCCAACGTTTTTTGACATCCTTGAGCGTGACGTAAGTCGGTAATCGCATCGCCATTCGACGAACCGAATCTTCGACCTTCTTGACGTCATCCAAATCCGCCCTCCCGATGCCGAAGGCCGCCAGCAATCCGTCGATGTCGATCCAAGTCGTCATCGAATTGTAGTAAGTCAAATCAAATTCGACTTGCTCGCTGGGCATCGCCAACCCTTCGACAAGCCGGGGCCGCCCATTGACCAAGGCCAATCCACCCCCGCGATCATCCAGCCGCCTGCCGATGACTTCAAAACTCAAGGTCGACCCCCCCTGGATGTGCTCGCCGAGAATCGCCGGGTCGACCGTCGCCCCCAAGGTGTCGATGTTGTGCAACATCAAGTAACGCAAATTCGTTTGGCCTTGAATGAGGGTTCGCAGCACGCCGTTGCGAAGCATGTTGGGGACCTCGTACCAATGTCCGACAGGATGCAAGCACTGAGAGGGTGTGTTGTCGACGTAATCCGCTCCCTCTCCCGAGGATTTCGCCCATTCGATTAGTGCCGCGCGAAGGCTGTCGCGAACCTTTTGTTGCTGTTGGTCGAGAACCTGCTGAGCGGTCTCCTCCCAGAGGAACCGAAGGTCGCGAACCATCGGAATCATCCGCAGTCCGACGCTCCTCCCACTGGAAACGTGCAGCCGGTCCCCGAAGCCAAAGTGGTCGTTTGCGCGCAGGTACTGTCGGATCGGTTCGTCGGTGAGATAACTGGTTGTGAAGACGTGCGGGATCACACCTGCGTGTGTCGCTTGGCTGAGCCGGGTCTTGGCGAGATGAACCTCGATGAAGGACCGATGTCGATCACCGAAGCGGTGGAAAGGGTGCAGCGCCTTGCAAACGCCCGCGCCCTGGGTCCATCGGCTGCCGACACCGGCGGCGAGCGTCACGATCGCGACGCGACCCTCAGCAATGGCCTCTCGACCCATCGCGACCCGCCGAGGGTCGGGTTTCCCGCGTAGGTCGGTGATATCTTCGGGGCGCACGTCGACAATGCTCGTCGATGGCGACAGGCGGTTTTGCGCCAGGCCGATGCGGCCACTTCGCAGATCGGCGCGAATCTGCTCATGCTGATCGCGATCGAATCCGCAGTCGAGCAACTGTTGATGGAGCGACGCAGACAAGTCACCCTCGTTGCTCTCTCGAGGCAACACGCTTTCGAGCAACAGGGCAGCGGGATTCTCAGGATCCGACGACGATCGGCAGCGTTTGCTGATCCGCTCCAGGTCACGACGGATTTGAGGTGATAGATCCCGCGTCGATCGACGGAGCAAGTCCGGCAAGACAAGTGCGTGGTAGCGGTCGGGCAGATCGGCGTCGGCCCCTTCGAGCAATTCCGCGTACGATCCCCGGTCGTTGATGCGAAAATCGTAAACCACCGGATCCATTGCGAATGGAAGAGCGGTTTGCATCTCTCGCTTGACGGTCACCATCCATTCGCCCAGCCACTGCTCCGCCTGAGGTTTGACACTCGGATCGAAGATGAATCCCATGCCTCCTCCGGCCATTCCACCGAGCATCCAAAAGCCCCAGAAAAATTCGCCGTACCTTTCGCGGCACTTCTCGATCAGAACGTCGGTGAATCCATTGGTCGCCCATGGGATGATGCTCTGCAACGGGCCCTCAAAGTTACGCGTCGTCAAGGCTCCGATCGTTTGGATATCTCCCCGTTGGACGGCGCCGACGACGGAATCGAGAATGGCGATTGCTTCGAGCCGTCCGTTCCACTGCTTCTGGTTCCGCAACAGGTAGTGTTCGGTGACCATCTCGAGAATCGGCCCGACGTTCTGCGCCATGCCGCCGTGCACCAGCACGAGTGACTGCTGAAGCATTTGCCGTGTCTGTGGTGTCACCTCCCGGTCGTCCATGACGTGATGAACCGGCAGCAGGCGGCCGCGGCTGATGCCGTGTTCGGGATCGCCCGCTTGTGCCGCGGCGCCAGAAATCAGCTTGATTCCCGGCCAAACGCCGCCGGAATCCTGCCAACCACCGCCCGAGCCGCCCAGCCACTCACCGAGGATTGCCCGAGCCGCGACGAGTCGCCGCTGCGATTCTTCGAGCGGCCCACTGAGCGAACTGACCTGGCCGGTCGCTCGCATCAGCAGCGCGATCAACGACCCCAAAAGGTTGGTTGAAACGGCCAGCCGCGATCCCTTGGGAATGCCGTTGATCTTGCTTACGATTTCGATTCCCATCCCCGGCGCAACGAGATGCCGCAGCAATTCTCCTATTCCCTGGGGGCAACCTTCGAGACCCGGTGGTACGATCCCCGAGGCGATCACCGCCGCCTTGAGGAGTCCGAGGTAATCGCGGGCGAAATCGAATACGTCGGCGATCGTTTCGATCTCGGTCGTTGCACCCAAGTCGACACTTGCCAAGCGGATGATCGGGCGGTCGATCACGCGGAGGTACGTCTCGATCGGCGGCTTCGGTTGGGCATCGCGGCCCCGAACGGCTAGATCGATCGAGACATTGAGCACTCGAGCGCCCTCGGGAAAATCCATCCCGAGAAAAAAAATGTCGCTCCAAGCACTGTGCGAAAAATCCATCCGGACTGCCGTCTCCTCCTTGAGGATCGGCATCACACCGCTCGCGGGATCGGCCCGCAGCAGTTCGCGGCGAAGTCGTAGCGGATGGTCGTCGGGATGGCCCAACCGGAACATCCATTGGTTGCCACGAACCGTGCGAACGCTTCGCCGCACCTGATCGGCGAGCGTCTGAAATCCGAGTTGATGATAGGCCTGCGCCAACGCACTGGCGACTGAGTCGCTCGGGCCGTCGCACGATTGCGTCTGAAGGAAGGTGTCGATCGACTCAATGAAACGGCGGTGGAGCAGATGCTCGTATCCGGCAAACGGGATCTTTCCCGATTGTGTCGCTTTCAGCCGGCGGGGGATGTGGTACCGATAGATCGATTCGAGAAAAAATAGCGCGCGGACTCGGTGGTAAAGGTTGGGTTCGACGCGGCGGTACGCGTCGAGCACTCCGACGTGATCCATCAATTCGGTCAGCGTGCAGGCGTCGCAAATCGAATCGAGCGGACGATTTCGAACTTCATCCTTTTCGGACGTGATGATTTCAATCAAGGGATTCATGCGTCCGCCTTTGACTCGTTGTTGGCGGAGTAGCCGCGGTCCACCGCGTCGATCGGCGGCCTTGCCGGACCCTTGGCCAGCAGCTCGCGATTGGCGACTAGCTCGAGCAGCTCGCTCAGAATGGGGTCACGGTCTTGACCCGAAAGCGCGATCGCCAATTGGGCAATCAAAAGGCCATACTTGACCCCGATGTTGTAACGTGAGCCGTAGACCTGATAGGCGAGGTAACGTTGGCGATTGGGCAACAAAGCGGCCGCGTCCGACAACGATTTGCCCTCCCCCGAGGAAGATCCGGGAAGCGACTCGATCGCATCCATTACCGATGGCATTAAGACGTGCATCCCGAAGAATCCGAGGTAGTGCCCTGCCCGCAAACCGGCCGTCACCAATTCTTGCTCGGCAAGCGTGGGGGTCGGTTTCTCGATCACGCGATTGACTTCGTAAAGGCGTTCTTGACGGGCGATTCGTGAACCCGAGACGATGCCGAAGTAGGGCAATTTGGTTTCACGCGTCGCCTGCACCGCCGATACCGAACAGCCAAACTGTGTCGCGACCTCTACCAACTGGCCGGCACACGATTTTGCGGTCTCGCTCAGATACAGGTGATCGCCCACGAGGTGAAGAAAAGGTTGGCCCTCGATGAACCCCCGCGTCCGGTAGATCGCGTCGGCATAGCCCAGCGGCTGCGGCTGCTCGACAAAGTGCAGGCTTGCGAGGTGTTCACCCGCGGCGCGTTCATAACTCTCGCGATCGCCCGGTTGGATCACGACACAGATCTGCTCGATCCCCGCCGACAACGTTTCCTCAACGATCAATTGAAGCGCCGTTTTGTCTTGGCCTTGACGATCGACCAATCGCTGCAGCGGGAGCGTGTTCTGGTGGGGCGCGGCTGCGGTGATCACCGCCTTGGTAACCTGCATGGGACTACCGGTTTCGGTCGAGGGTGATGGGAAGAAAACGGTTCGAGGCCAGCAGGATAATCGAAATCAGCGTGTGGAGCGGATTGCCGCACTTGGCACACCCGCTGCGATCGCAGAATCGCACAAAGCTGTCGAAGCTTTTGTCGCTCTGGAGCGCCCTTTTGTCGGCCGCGTCAACCGACTAGGCTCCGCAGGTACCCTTTACCGGATGGACTCGTTTACCCAGATGGAATCGTTGAATTGACTTTTGCCTACCCAGAAGATTTCGCCGATACCCTGCTGCGTGATTGGCCAGCCAGTGGGCCGCCGGCCCCCACGAGAGAAACCTTGGTCCTCGTCTTGGCGACTTGCTTTCAAGCGAGTTTGCTTCGTGAAGAAGAGCGGCCGATCGAGTTTCGGCTTTTGCTGGGGTCCCCCGATCAACTTCCCGCCGACGGTGGCCCTCCCGCTGGCCTCCAAGTGTTGCCGATGGCGACGCAGCGGGAATTCTCGGCGTCGGAGATCCGAAGGCTTTCACCGGCCGCCGAATACCACCGCGCGATGATCGGCGCGAACTGCGAAGGTGGTCATTTGAAGATTTGGGGACTTATCCACACCGGGCCAGGCTGGGTGCGCGAAGTGCATGGGGGTCGCGCGGCACACGTGAATTTGCCGAACCACCTGATCATTCATGTGACGGGACCAGGGGAATTGGCGGCCTACATTGCGGGTCATCCGATCGCCACGCTGCACGAGGGGACGATCGAGACGATCAATGTCGACGCGTTCAATTCGACTTGGCTGCCCGAGTACTTTGCCGACGTTCGCGAGGAGGTTTTCGCCTTGCACATGGCCTCTCGCGACGCGAGTCAAACACATCATCCCGATCGGCCATGGTCCACGATCGATCCCGACTTCATGAGGATGCTGGCTCAACACGTGTTGCGAAGAACGGTGAGCATCATCCGCGGCCAAAAGCATGGTGGGACCGTACTGTTTCTACCTCCCGAACCCGAGAACGACGGCTCGCTGGCGATCAAGTATCCGTTCGTCCGATCTCCCGGACGAGGCAGGTTTCGCGCCGTGTTGGTCGAAATCATGAACACGCTTGCACAAGTCCATGGCGGCCCAGGCGAACCGCTGGTCGGATGGAAGGCCTATTCCCGCAGCCACCATCCAGCGATTGTCGAACTCGACGAGGCGGTGTTTGAAGTGGGACACTTGTTCGCTGCTTTGGCGGCCGTTGACGGCGCGCTGGTGCTGACGCGGCGGCTCGAGGTGCACGGCTTCGGGGCTGAGATCAGCAGCCAACTTCCGGCCGTTTCGCAGGTCTGGAGGGCGATGGACGGGGAAGCCAAGCGGACCAAGCCCGAATCCGCCGACCGCTTCGGTACACGTCACCGCAGCGTGTTTCGACTCTGCAAACGCTATCCGGAGGTCGTCGCGATCGTCATTTCACAGGACGGACAGGTCCGGTTCGTGCGAAACATGCCCGAGGTGGGGGTAGTCTACTTTGATCACCGGATGCTTGGTGCCATGTGAGGGCACGATCTCATTAGGATTACCTCGCGGCGAGCGCCGAACGCATTTGCGATTTTGCTTGGGCGAGTGCCTCGGATAGCTTCTCAGGATCTTTTCCACCTGCCTGCGCCAGGTCGGCGCGTCCTCCCCCGCCGCCTCCGACGACCTTTGCCGCTTCACCCACCCATTCACCCGCGCTGAACCCCGCATCGACCAGCATCCGACTGAGTCCTCCGATCAGAAGCACCTTATCGCCCTGGATCGATGCGAGCAGAATGGCAAGCGGCTTCTCACTCTGTTTGCGTAGCGTATCGATCCAGCCCCGCATGAGATTGGGGTTGGCACCAGGGATTTCCGCGACGATCAGAATGGTGTCGCCAACGGCCTCGGCGCTTCGCAGCAAATCGGCCGCTGACATTTCTCCGTGAGCCGTGGCGGTGGCGAGTTGCTGGACTAGGCGAGTCCGTTCCGCGATCAAGGCGGTAAGCCTGTCGGGGACATCGTGGGTGGCGACGTTCAAGGCTCGGGCAGAATCACGCAGCAGCGTCTTGGCGGTCGCGAAATCGATCTCCGGGTGATTGGTGGCAGTCGGCGCGGGGTATTGATCGTCATGCGACGCCGCCTTCCCACTGGTGATTTCCTTCTTGAGCGCCCGCATTTCGCTGATCAGCGCGATCGTCTTTTCGGCAAGCCGAGCGGGTGCACACCCAAGCACCTTTGCCGCGCTGAGCACGTGATCGATCGTTTGTTGGCGGTACTGGCTGGCCCGTTGTCCGGTCAATGCGACGACTCGCCGCGTTCCCGCGGATACGCTCTCCTCGGCAATCAATTCGAAGCTGCCGACTTCCCCGGTCCGGCGGAGGTGTGTCCCGCCGCAAAGTTCGCGGCTAAATTCACCCATCGAAACCATCCGAACCGGATCCGGGTACTTTTCACCAAACAGCATCATGGCACCGGCCTTGCGAGCATCGGCCAGCGTGACCGTTTGAAAGGAGATCGACTCGTCTGCCGAGACCAGGTCGATCACGTCGCTTTGGATCATCGAGAGCGTTTCGTCGTCGACCGCCTTCTGGTGCGAAAAGTCGAACCGGAGCCAATCTGCTTCGACCTTACTGCCCTGTTGCTGGGCGTGACTCCCAATGTGTTTTTGAAGTGCGTGGTGAAGTATGTGTGTCGCCGAGTGAGCGCGGCACAGTGCCGCGCGTCGCTCAACATCGACGGTTGCCAAGCAGCCGGCGTTCTCGACCAATTGGCCACTGGCCAAGTACCCGTGGTGAACGATCAGGCCCGCATGCTTTTGCGTATCGGTCACCCGGAATTCGAACCCCTTCCCGCGGATCACTCCCTGATCGCCGACCTGCCCACCTGATTCCCCATAGAACGGCGTTTGATTCAGGAGCACGCGCAGCGGCGCCTCGGATCCCGCGGAGCAGCGTCCCAGCAACATCCCATCGTCATCGCTGTCATGACCGTCGCCCGTGATGATCCCCTTGACGATCGCCTCACACTCGGTGACTTCGTAGCCGACGAAGGGTGTTTCGCGAAGCACCTCCTTGAGCGTTTCGAGTGGTCCGGTCTGAAACAATCGGTTCTGCTCGCCGCCACTGATTTCCGAGTGCGTTTGCATCGCCGACTGATAGCCATTCCAGTCGAAAGAGAAACCGTGCTCGGCCGCCATTTGCTGCAGCAACTCCGGCGGCACGCCATAGCTCGTGTAGAGTTCGGCCGCCCGGCCGCCATCGACGATCGACGTCCCACGGCTCCGCATGTCACCAAACAATTTGGCGATTCGTTCCAGCCCGCCATCGATCGTCGCGAAAAAACGCTCCTCCTCGCTCTTGATCACGTCCGCCACACGGACGGTGGTTTGGGCAAGTTCGGGGTACTGGTTTTTCATCACGTCGGCGACCGCGTCGACCAGACGGAAAAGAAACGGCTCGCGGAGCGACATTTGGTGCCCATCCAGGACCGCACGGCGGATCAGGCGGCGGATGACGTACTTGGCACCATTCGCACCCGGGTAGACGTTTTCGTGAACGGCGAACGTGCACGCGCGGACATGATCGGTGATTCGGCGCAGCCGCCGTCCATTGTCGCTGCGGTAGTCGTAGGGGACGCCCGTCACCTCCGCGGCCGCCAATACGATTGGGTAGAGAATGTCGATGTGGTAATTGGTTGGGACTCCCTGAAGGACGCTGGCCGTTCGCTCCAAACCCATGCCCGTGTCGATGTTTTGGCTCGGCAGAGGCCGAAGGTTACCCGGCGGATTGCCGACCCGATTGAACTGCGTGAACACGAGGTTCCATATTTCGACATTGCTCCCGTCATCGAGGTGGAAGTAGATCTCGCTGCAGGGACCGCACACGCCATCGGGTCCGAGACTCGGGGCACTGGCGGGCCAAAAGTTCTCGTCTTCATCCATCGATGCGATGGTGGAATTTGCCAGACCCACCTCCTCGTGCCAGATGCGACGGGCCTCATCGTCATCCTTGTACACCGTCACGCTCAACCGAGCGGGGTCGATGGCGAGCCACTTCTTGTCGGTGAGAAACTCCCAGGCCCAAAGGATCGCCTCGCGTTTGAAATAATCACCAAAGCTGAAGTTGCCAAGCATCTCGAAGAAAGTGTGGTGAAACGCCGTTCTGCCGACGTTATCGATGTCGCCCGTCCGCAGGCACTTCTGGCAAGTTGTCGCGGCGGTGTAGTCGAGCTTCACCTTGCCGAGGAAATGATCCTTGAATTGATTCATCCCCGCGGGCGTGAACAAGACCGAGGGATCCCAAGTGGGAACCAAGACGTCGCTGGGTTGACGCGAGCAACCCTTGGATTCGAAAAAAGAGAGGTATTTCTCGCGGAGTTCGTCGGTCTTCATCGAGTCAATGTGCCGTGTTCAGTTGTTGGAAAGCGGATCGTTTGAGGATGATACCCGGTCGGCCGATTGCGGAGAACGCGTCGAGGGCGGTAGGGTGTAGTCAGCCGGCGACCCGATTCTGCGAGGCGGTTCGAGTCGAATAAACAGTGGTCGTCGCGAAGCGCACTTTCCACCGTGGAGGTCGCAATCCGTGCATTCCTTGCACCTGGTGATCATCGCTCAGCTCGCAGCCATGCTGACATTTCCCGATCGGGCGGAGCTGTACCCGACCGCCGTGTTGCTGGCATGCCTGTTGTTTCGCCAAACCCCCGGGGACGTTTCCCACACCTCCTGGCAGGCCCCACAGTGGTATCTTTTGGGCGTGACGGCCGTGATGGTCGTTGGCGATGGGGCGGCGTTCCTGGCTACGGGGGAGACGTCTAAATCGTGGGGGGCCCTCATGAGCTGGGAGGCGTCAGCGGATATTTCCCAGATCTGGTCGCTACAAATCGTCACATTAGCATGCATCGTCACGATTACCCTCTGGCCCCGACGGCCGCGGACTCGGCTCGCGGCGTCTTCGCCGGCAGAGTCCCGAGACTTCGATTCATGGGGATCATCGGTGATCGATGGAGTGGTGGCACCCAGCGGTACCGCGAGTTTGCGGTCGATCGGTTCGTTATCAGGCGACAAA
>JBGTCJ010000459.1:0-5432 GCA_041748895.1 Pirellulaceae bacterium | reverse complement strand
TGTTGCGATCGATGAAATCGACCGCTTCCTCAGAAAGTCGGTTGGTCAGATAACCCTCATCGTTGATGCGTTCTTTGTTTCGGTAGATCGCACCTGCAAATTTAGCGTCGGCGTCGCTGCGAAGATTGAAGTAGCTGTGCCCTCCGCGGCCCATGAACTTGTAACACTCGTCGAAGCCGCGATTCATCGCGTGCCACTTCAGCTCGGGATAGTCCTCATCCAGGCCCAAGTGCCACTTGCCAATTGCCGTCGATACGTAGCCGTTCGGCAGGTAAGCCGGGAAAATCTTCGTGCTGGGGTCGAACCCGCGACCCCCATCACCCGCGGTGTAAACGCCTACACTTTGCGAGTAATCACCAAGCATGATGCCGGCTCGGGTGGGTGAGCAAACATGCCCGCTTGTGTAACCTTGTGAAAACGCAACTCCATCGCGGGCCAACGCATCCATGTTCGGTGTCGAGACCTCTTCGGGATGGTGTGGGTTCAAACTGATATCGGCGTAACCCTGATCGTCCGTCAATACAATAACGATGTTGGGCTGAGTGGCGATCGCAGCTGATGCGACAACAAGCGAAACACTAGATAGCACAAAAGCGAATGGAGTTTTCATCGAAAAGTCTCGTGAGCGAGCAAAATTTGGAGTTTCAGACGAAGGTGGGCTGGTTTGATTGAGCGCTGCTTGAATACGCGGGCTACTCCTCACGCAGATAGGCTGCGTCGTATAGTTCATGGATTTGTTCTCGAGAAAGTGATTTGTTGAACAGAGCCAGTTCATCGATCCTTCCTTCCCATAGACCTGCTCCGTCGAGGTCGACTCCGATCGTCAGACGCGAAGGGGGCGAATTTGAAACCGGTGAGCAAGGGATCGATGACGTGGCGATGCCATTGCGATAAAGAATCAACTCGTTGCCGTCGCAGGTTATGGCGATGTGGTGCCACATTTCCAACGACAGTCGTTCGGTGTCGTGACAACGGATCAACTGACCCATTGCATCACGAACGGTTGCCACCAGCGTGCCGGTTCCCTGGTCCAGTGACAAGGAGAACCGCCCCAGTTCTTCTTGCGCACCATCGGTTTGAATATTGCTCACGACCGTGGCTCCCTCAGGGCGCCCGGTAGCGTAGATCCAACAGGCAAGCGCAAAGGAGCCGGTCGTGAATGGGGGTGTGTTTGTGACCAAGCCACCACGACCAATCGATTTGCCGCCAGTACGCAATGAGGCGCCCATGATTCCGGGAGCGCAGGCGGGTCGGCTGCCAGTTCCCGTTAAGACGATCCCATCGTACTCAGACGGAATGCACACCAGCCCGCGTTCTTTGATCGGCATACGGTAATAGGCGACGGGCTCAAGCTGCTTAACCATCCGAGGATAGCCTTTTTGAGGTTCGTCGATGCTGCGTATGAAACGATCGGTTGCGAGGTCAATTCCGACGGGTTGTCTGCCGGCCTCGGCAATTCGAATTGCCTGTTCCGTTCGCAGATCGATCGGTTTGGCTTGCAGGTGAGTCGACACGCTTTTGAGGTTCACCCGCACGTGTCCCTTAAACACGTGCACCTCACTTTCACCACCGCCGACTTCGACAGAAAACTCGGTGCCAAAGTCAACGATATCGGCCTCGGGCGTTTCGATCGTGAAGCCTATGCCTTCTGGAGGGACGTTTGCCGAGATCCGACCTGAGTGCAATGCGAGTTTTTCTGAGCTGATCGCATCGAACGCAGCAGGCGCTTCGATAAAGACGGTCACTCCCGAGTCGTACTGCAATTGAATCAGCCCCCGGTCGACTTGGTAGTGTCCGACTTGATACGCACTCGGTTGCCAGAGGACCGAATTTCGTGTCACGACCGCATCGATTCGGCTGATCAGTTGAGCGACGATCGGTCCCTCGGTGGTTGGTGTGGGGCCGCCGCCGTTGGTTACATCGCCGTCTTCTGCGTTCCACCCGATCAGGGCAAACAACAACGAGGCAGCAAGCGCTGCTAGGATCGCGGCGATGCGCGTCCCACGTTGGGCGTGCTTGGTTGATCCTCGGCAAGTTGTCGTCGATGGCGAGACGTCCGCGATAACCAAGCCGTGTTCCCAAGCGAGCGCCGCATGCATCTCGCAAAAATCGAGATACGATTCGCGGGCTGCGAGATCGTGACTCAGGAGGTCATTTAGGCGCCGTTGACCTTGGGGATCGAGCGAACCATCGAGGAGTTCGGCGAGGAGGTTCTGCAATTCGATGTCAGGGTCGCTTGAATGGGTCATGCGGTCCGCTCCTGCATCTTGCCGGCGACGCAATTGACGAGTGCCTTTCGCGCGCGAAATAGGGCTTGCTTGACGGCATTCGTCGTGCGGTTCAATGATTTCGCAATATCCTCGAGGTTGAAACCGTCCTGATAGCGCGCACAGATCAGTTCACGCTGATGATCGCTCAATTGGGTCAGGCAATGTCGAAGCATGTCGCGGCGAGCTTCGACGGCTTCGTTTCGCTGCTGGGCCGCTTGCGCGAGATCGGCGGTCAGCAGATCGTCGAAGACGAGCCGATCGCGGGAAATTCGCTTGCGATGGGCCATGACCTGGTAGAAGGCGGTTGTCATCATCCACGCTGAGAAATTCGAATCGATCTCGAAGTCCGCGGATTTCTGCCACAGCACCGCATTGGTTTCCTGCATGATGTCGCGCGCCTGCTCCGTGTCACCCACGAGCGAAAGCACGAAGGCGAATAATCGCCCCTGATGCGACGTGAGCAGTTTGACAAATTGCAGTTGCGAATCGGCCATCCGTCCTCCTTTTGAGCTTTCCAAAGAGTGAATAGCCCAAATGGCACGGCGGTTACGAAAAAAACCGAGCTTCGCGGATGCTACAGGATTTCAAAGACCGGTAGTCAGTTTCGAACGCATGGGAGCGCCGCGCGGAGTTTGATCAAGGGTTCGTGTCGCTTCGCCGGTACGAGTTCTTGCAGGGTGCGCAGGACGCTGCTGAGTTTGTCCACGATCGCTGGGTTATCGCGGCCAAAATGGAGAATCTGGTCGAAAGAAACACGTGCGGCGCGCTCAAATGTGCATGGCTTGGCAATGAAATGCACTCGACCCTCCTTGGTGCGAAGTGGTGAAGGGGCTTCTCGCTTTCCCAGCGCCAAAAGAATCTGCATCAGTCGGTCGACGCAGTGGATCGCGGTGGTTGGGTCGTTGACGCTTGGTGAGAGCGCCTTGACCGCGATGTCGGCAATCTCAAGGAGGTAAAATTCAACGTCCTGCTCCGGAGATCGCTGGCTGCCCACGATGAATGCGCCGCGAATACTCGTGAGTGTGTCATTGCCCAGAGGATCATCCGACCAGACTTCCGCGAGCGGCATACCCTCCACCACGAACTCGCCTATCGGAGGGATCATGCGAATCAGCAGACGTTGTCGCTCACCGAGCTCAAAAAGTGTCTTGCCGTCCACGGCTTGAAGGTATCCTTCGTGCAACGCCTTCACCACCACCGATTGTTCACTCGGGACCTCGACCGGGATGTCCTCGGTACTTTCCGGTTTGCCGAGTTGCTCGGGAAATAGCTTCTGTATTTTTTCCAACGCTTCAGAGGTTATTCGATGAAGAATGACACCGGCTTGGATCGAACTCGCGGCGTGATGGATGAAGTGAATCAAGAACCCGATGCTGATCAGCGCCATTAGGATCGCCACCGCGACCGAAACTTCTGGCACATAGCTATCGTTTTCGCTCGTGGAGCGTACGACTCTGAGTACCAGCAGGGTGTAGGTGAAGGTACCAATGAATACGCCCAGCACGGTCTGGTTCGATCGATCCGCAAGGAAATTGCGAAGTACGCGTGGCGTAAACTGACTGCTTGCCAGTTGCAAAGCGACAATCGTGATCGAGAAGACGACGCCGGTGATGGTGATGATACTACCGGCTATGGTGCTGAGTACCGCACGGGCACCATCGACGCTTCCACCCATCAACCAATGGCCGTCCTCAAAGAGATTGATATCGTAAGCGGCATCGACCTTCACGAGCACCAAAGAAAGTGCGAAAGCGAGCAATGTAAGGACGGCCGGAATGAACCACAGGCTATCGCGGATCCTTACCCAAAACATTTGAAGCCGCGCGAGCACGATTTGACTTCTCCCTGGCAGATGGTTTGCTTGCACTCGGGGAAGGTGGCACCCCGTTTCACTTGCCGATGCAGAATCGTGAAAAAACTCGATCGAGGATGTCGTCGGCGTAGACTTCTCCGGTCATTTCGCTAATCGCCGTGAGGGCCAAACGCATCTCGGCAGCGATATATTCGTGACCCATCGATGTCTCGACCCAGGCGATGGCTTGATCGATGGCTTCCACGGCTCGAACGATCGAGTCACGACAACGTGACGCGGTTGCCCAAACGCCCGATTCTTCGCTCGCTTCCTGCGAGTGGAGTTGGTCGACAATCGCCGATCGCAGCCGTTCCAGCCCTTCACCGGTCTCGGCGCTGGTGATGATCCATCCCGCTTCGGTCAACTCTTGAATTTGGTCGCTGGTGAGTTGATCGGCCTTGGTCGCCACGCGAAGCGCTCGAGAAGCAGGTTCGGCAAGCCAGTGGTTCCACAATGAAGATGCGTTTCCATCGTCACCGTGCGCGACACACAGCAGGGTGAGCGCAGCCGAGGATTGCAGCGTTTCGGCCATCCGCTGGCCTTCGCTCAGGACGGGATCGCAACTCGGATCGATTCCGGCGGTATCGGTCAATTGGACTCGATAGGGCCCGATCGAAGTTTCACGCCAAACCGCGTCGCGAGTGGTGCCCGAATGTTCGCTCACGATGGCGACGCCGTGGCCCAGGAGTGCGTTCAGGAGACTACTTTTTCCCACATTGGGAAAGCCCCGTAGGACGACCGTTTCGACTGCGGCGCTGCGGTGGCCACCTGCCATTTTCCTGCGTGTTTGGTCGAGTATCGCGGCAACCTCGTCGAGTCCTCGCCGTAGCGATCGATCATCGATGAATGAAATGTCCTCGTCGACAAAATCGAGGCCAGCTTCGAGATCGGCCAACAAGTCGAGCAGGCGTTCTCGCGCCTGACCCAGAGGTCGAGCCACGTTGCCGGCGAGTTGCGATAGAGCGACATCCAGCTGGGTGCGAGTGGACGCGTCAATCACCCCGAGAACGGCTTCGGCTTGAGTCAAGTCGATCCGGCCTGCGAGAAAGGCCCGCATCGTGAATTCCCCGGGACCGGCAGGTCTGGCGCCGGCTGCCACCGCCGCGGAGACGATCGCCTCAAGAATCGGCAGCGACCCGTAAGTGTGCAGTTCAACGGTCGGGCTGCCCGTGTAACTGCGGCGCGTCGGCCAAACCAGGGCATCGGCGTCGAGGATGCCAATCGGTTCGCCCAAATCGACCCAATAGACTTCGCCCTGGCGGATTACCATTCGCCCTCCACTAATTTGCGTTGCTGACGGCGCACCTGCT
>JBGTCJ010000458.1:0-7383 GCA_041748895.1 Pirellulaceae bacterium | reverse complement strand
GCTAGAGAACGTGATCCCTACCTGGCAACAGGCAACGTAGCGGTCCAGGCTCGCCGGGTCGTCGATCCTCGGCAGCAGCAGCCGTGCCAGACGATTTCCCTCCTCGGCCAGGGAGCGTATTCGACTGTGTCGAACGCTGACGGCAGCGAACTCCGCGGCCACGAAAAAGGCATTCACCGCGATCATCGCGACGATCAGAAGCCAAGCAAGTAAAATCATTGAGAGCGGTGGCAAAGAGCAGGCCGACAAGGCAAAGGTCTTCTGGATTCCGGTTTTCGTATCTTGGTAGGTATCGTAGCGGCGACGTACCTGAGGTCTGCGGACTTGCCAGCGGCTTCTTACTCTACGTGAAGAATGACAGCGATACAACTCACCAGTCAACCTTGACTGCCACGCTCAACTCGCTATCCGGAGGCACTTCTTCGTGGCTGAAATGATTCTCCAAACGAGGCGGCTTTGTTCAGTGAAGGCCTCCATGGAGTAACGTTCCAGCGCACCGGTAGGGGTCCGGTTCGAAAATGCTTTTGTGTCTACATCGACCTGCTGGGTCAGCCGCGCGTGTTTGTTTACCAGCTTTGGGAGTTCATCCCCCGACTCATACTTCCGAGACGCCGAGATGAATGCTCGCCTGCGATTCAGAGTTTGGCGGGCGACTTTTGAGCTATCGCCGGCTTGCTGACGAAGAACGAGGCCACTGCGCGGAATTGTACGCATGACGACTGCAGGGCTTCCTTAGAGGTCGAAATTAGTGGGCATGATGATTACATCGCGAATGGTCACGTTGCGGGGCCGGGTCAGCATGAACATCACCACATCGGCGACCTCCGTCGCCTCGATCAGACTGCCTGACTCCTTGGCATCCTTGAGTTTTTGCTCCGACCAGTCGTCGAGAAGCGCGGTGATGACAGGACCCGGCGACACCGATCCGACCCGGATGCCGTGCTTGAATACCTGGCGGCGCATCAATCCGGCCATGTCGGCGATATCACCGCCGATCAAATGATCAAGCACCATGATTTGCCGGACGACGAACTGGTGCAACGCTTGATGGCCGGCGAGAAGCCGCTCTTTACTTGGCGAAAGTGCCTTGCCGCCCTGGTTGGTTGTACCCAATGTATTCGAGAAATCTGAACCTCGGGGTGTACCGCGAGGAAGATCGCGGTTTCGTTGGTATTAGGCACAAGATGGGAGCAAGGTATCTGTTTACCGAGTTTCACTGGGACATCGGTCCCCCACACGGAACGGCGAATCCACTCGAAGCGATTTGTGAGTGTCCGATTACGAGAAGCCCCTAGCAGGCCTCAAGCGGCTGAGTCACACATCTGGGCAGGAATTCTGCGACTTTGTCACACCAGCGCGAGCGGTTGCCGATCTGGCAATCGCAGCAGCGACCCAATCCATCATCCGTATAGAGGGGCTTCACGGGCGCTGGTGCTGAGCCAGTGCGCTAATCGCCCGGATGCCGCTTTCCATCTTGAGTCTCGCCGACACATTCGCTCAGTGGACGGTGATCAGTGGCGGCACAAATCCGTGCAGCGCGACCTGCTCTTCGATCCAGAGCACCACGTCGTAGCCGGTACCGCGATGGTCATTGCCAAGATCATGATCCAAGCTGACCTCGGTCACGCATCCCGACTTCAGTAGGTCGATCGCTTCCGCCGGCCAATAGACGCGAGTCCAGCCTGGCGGCGTCGCCCGCTCATCATCGAGGAACACTTTCATTGTCCTTGCCCAAGCCGGTTTCCGCAGAGTCGTTCCCTATCGCAGTTTTCCGCCTCGGTGTAATCAAGACTTCCATGAACGCGACGAGGTTCACACTGGCACGCTCGCAGCCCCGTGATGCGGTATCATGCCGTTGATCAGTGCCGCCAAACCGCGACGCGTTGACCGAAAATAGCTTGGGGTGAACTCGGACGAGCCGTGAGCAAATGTCGGTGTAACCCCGGGAAAAGCCCAGCCCCCAATCTCTTCGGCCTGGTCTGCGTGCGGCTTTGCCGCACATAGGCCGGCCAGTTAGACGCCCGTGCTGCAATCACGGTAGACGCCCAGCTCGGTCGAGTTGAAAATAGATGATCGCCCCGACAAGCCATCCGGAGAATCGCTGATGAACCTCGACCTGCCTAGTGACATCGATCAATTTCTGCGGTCCATTGTCCACCAAGGACGGTTTGATTCGGAGCAAGCGGCAGTGATTGAGGGGATGCGTCTGCTGATGGCTCGGGAGGCGCTCAAGGAGGACATCGAGCTAGGCGTCAATCAATTGGACGCGGGGCAGTGGCTCGATGAAGATGCCGTCTTCGACCGAGTGGACATGGAAATCACGAAGGTCCAGTCAAGCAGCAAAAAAAACTAGTCCGATGCCAAGGCCTCGGTATTCTGCTGCCTCGCAGGAAGATCTGGTTCAGATTGCAAACTTCGCCGCGCAGGACAAACCGCTGGCCGCTCGCAAATTGATTTCGGCTATCAAAGAAAAATGCCGCCTGTTAGCCCGTAACCCAGAACTGGGCGACTCGCGAGGCGATTTGGGCGAACGGATCCGATCGAGCTATGTAGGGCGATACGTCATCTTTTTTCGCGCGACCGAGGATGCCGTTGAGATCGTCCGCATCATTCCAGGCGATCGCGACATCGGCGCTTCACTTCTAATTCGACCCTAGCGTCGCCTTTCGCTGCTAGGCCGTGAAAAAATGTAGTCATACCGCGCCGCGGCGTAACCTGTTGCTCGATCACTGAGACCGCATCATACCCGGCCGATCGAAATGTGCTGGCAGCTTCAGCAGGCAGATTCTCGTCAATCTTAAACTGCATTTAGGCCGCCCCGGGCGTCAGCGGGACGACACGCTCTCTCGCCAGTTCTGCGGCGTATGCGATGCAGGCGTCGATATCTTCGCCGGCCAATTTTGGATAGCTGGCCAAGATCTCCTCCCGCGGGACGCGTGGACGATTCGCGGCATGGTCGATCTCTACTTCCTAGTCTTCATCCACCTCGGCACACGGCGCATCTGGGTCTCGCCCTGCACCGCTAATCCGACTGGCGAGTGGACGACGCAGCAGGCCCGCAACTTCGACATGTTCCTACAGGACGAGAATCTGCCCTGCACGATCCTCCAGCGTGACCAGGATACGAAGTACGTCCAGGCATTCGACGACGTCTTCATCGGCGAGGGCCGCAAGATCAAGAAAACGTGTCCCCGTTCACCGAATCTGCAGGCGTTCGTACCGGAATGGCCACGCCGGTGGTTGTACCAGTCCGCCCCGCCCCGCAGGATGTGATCAAGATGCCGTTCGTTGATCACGCAAAAGCCGTTGAGAACCTCGTGCTTGAGCGTTTGAATCACACGCTCCTCGGGATCATCTGCCGCCGGTGCGAGACGATGGCGAGCCACCGGTGGTCGATCTGGCGAAGCACAGACTCGTCTGCCACAGCGAGCTCGGTGGGCATCTGAAGTCGTATCGCGCCGCGGCGTAACCAGCGAGCGTTGGAAACGTGGACGGCACCTGGGTTCACTGCAACGCTGACGTTGCCGCGCCCTTACCGCCGTCAATGACTTCCAGAGTGGCGCACCCAGCGATCCGACCGGCCCGGAATTTAGCGACGCTTCGGTTTGGCGACATCTGCATCCCGCGACAAGTAACCTTCGGTGAAAAGCGGCCTATAAAGATTCAATATGTCTTGCCTTTGTGTATACTCGACTGTATCTTTTCGCTTTATCTTGTGATCGGAGGTGTATCTTGACGAATTCCGGTGATCTGGTCGATGAAATTACGAAGTCGGGTATCCCGCAGGCGGAATTAGCTGAAATTTCCGGAGTTTCTCGGATCCAAATTAATCGAATTGTCAATTCAAGAGTCACTCGCGTTCGGCCTTCGACCGCCGGGAAAATCCGCTCGGCGATCGATATAGCTCGCTCGGGCGGCGGTGTCCTGGATCGCTACCGGCGCCTCGTCCGAGAGCGGCTCGGCAAGAAGTCATTTGTGGGACTGGGTATTCCTGGGCTGCCCGAACAAGATTTGCGGTCGGTTTACGTCACGTCGATGTCAACACCCGCGGCGATTGCGGGAACTCACGACTGTGCGGGTGAAAAAAAAGAACTTGGTCCTAGCGAGCTGGACGCATCTGTCGCACGCCAAAGGTATGAGCAGGCAAGGCAACGGGGCGAAAGTATCTCCGTTGATTCCCGAATCATTTCGACGCCGCGCCTGGTGCTACTCGGCTGTCCTGGTTCGGGGAAGACGACGGTGCTAAAGAACGCGGCAGTGAACGTCGCGGAGGGCACGTGGCTGGACGGCAGGTCGGTCCCCGTCTTTGTTCGACTCCCAGAGTTCGCTGAGGCATTAAAAATCAGTGCCAGTGCAGACCTGGTCGACTGGATCGACTCGGTTACAAGCGAGGCCGGGTGTCACGGCCTTGGGCCGGAACTCCGGGCGCAGCTGGACGCCAAAGACAAGACGGTTCTGTTTCTGTTTGACGGACTTGACGAAGTGATCGACCAAGCCGAACAGGATTTGGTCCGCCGGGCGTGCCTGGACTTCATCAATCGCTATCCGCGAAACCGGTATTGCATCACCTCGCGACCAATCGGTTTCGATCATGAGCCATGGGTCGAGGCCGGTTTCCAAATTGCGAACATCCTGGAACTGGGTGATGAGCAGATCAACGAAGCGATTCAAAAGTGGTCGAAGGTTCAGCGTCTTGATCTGAACGACACCGCAGGGAGTATCTCAGCAGAAATTCGCGAAAACCCACGACTGCGCCAAATCGCCGCGAATCCGATGGTGCTGACAATTTTATTCTTTCTTCGAGTTTGCCGTGGCTATTCGCTTCCGCGTCGACGTGTCGAATTGTATGGCAAAATCGCCGAGGTGTTTTTGGAATCTTGGGAAGCGAGCAAGAAGCATCCAGACCGTTTCAACGAAATCATCAACATTGACCTCGACCGCCGAGAATTAGCGTGGTTGATTGCCGACCTGGCACTGGAGATGCAGCGGCGAGGTTTGGTGTTTGCTAAACGATGGTGGATCGAAGATCGGATCGTCTCGACGCTGATCAACCGTATCGGATTTGAACGATCAATGGCGCGTGATGCCACTTCCCGAATTCTCCGTTTCATATCTGAACGTAGCGGCCTGTTTGAAGAGCGGGCCCTTGACCTGTTTGCGTTCTCGCACAGGACGTTGCAAGAATATTTTGCCGCCCTCGGCATCATCGATGAAGCTGACTATGCGGAAGGGGCGTCCATCAAAACTCTGATCGGACCCTTTCGTTATCACCCGGATTGGCCTGAGGTTGTGCGGCTCGTCGCATCGAACGTTTCGCCACCAAAAGCGGAAAGCCTATTGCGGTTAATTCTTGACGATCCTGACCCGTCGGGAAGGTTTTTGCATCGAGGCCCGTTGCTCGCCCTGGATTGCTTGCTCGATGGTGCGACCGTCGCTAATCGCGATTTAGCCGGTCAAATCTTTAAGTCATTCGATGGACTAGCGAGCAGCCCCTGGCTGGGCATCACGATGGAAGCGCTCGATCGACTACAGCGATTTGCCGAGTCGAGAAACGCCGACTTAGCCTTTAGGGCCATAGACCGCATTTTGGATCATGCCAAAGCTTCGCTGGAGCCGCATCAGTGGGAAGCACTCTACTGCTGTATCCATCCGCTTCAAACAAAGTCAGGTGCCGGGGTTTCGGGTGCGGATGCCAATGATTCCGCGGTGGTCCAACTGACGTTGGAAAATTCGGAAGTGACGCGAGTTTCGTTCATCCCCAATGTCGAACTTTACTACCTGGCACTTGATCGTTGGATGGAGCATGCGAGAACGATATTGGCCGATGACGACGTCGTGTTTGACGCTAAGGAAGCGGTTCTTTCACACTTGGGAAGCAATGCAAAGATTCGTCAGGAAGCCAGGCGTCTGCTGAGTCGAACCCTGCGTGATCACAGTGAACCGATGGTGCGCGCCGAGGCGGCATGGCAGCTATGTCGGTTTGCGAAGAGCCGGCACGGAGGATTGCGGACACTCTTGCTCAAGAAGGTTCGCGATGACGAATCGACAGAAGTGCGTTCGGCTTGCTTGGCGGCCCTGCGAGGTTTGGCGAAACATGACAAGGAAGTTCGAGACGTAATGATTCGCGCGCTCGAAGACCGAACGAATCTAGATGTGATGCGGTCTGCGGCTCGAGGTTTACGTGACATCGTGGTCGACGATCCGCGATTGCTCGATTCGTTTATCGAGAATGCCGAGTCCATTAATCCTGAGCCGTTTCAAATTCCGTATGTGCAAGGCCTAGAGGTAGCGTTGAGAACATCGGTGTCGGTTCGTCAAAAGTTTGCGCAGTGGGTTGGAGAAGACCGCTTCCGCGCGCGGGTTGCCGCGCAATTATTAGCGGCGGCGTTTGCCGATGGCGAGATTGAATGGGAGAGCATCGTCGTCACCAGAGTGGAAGAAACGCTGCGCAGCATTGGCGCGCCTTCAATGGATCTCGGTAAACCTTGCCCTCATGCTCTCTATGCTTTGACCGCTCTCGTGGAGGCCCGCGAGTCCAAGGGCGGGCTTCGGGTCGAATCAGTCTTAGTCGAAGCGCTAAGTGGCCTTGCGTCTAAGATTCAATACGCTTTCGTGTTTGGCTCCGTTGCTCGAAATGGCCAGTCGGATGTTAGTGACATTGACCTGATGTTAATTGGCGATTTGTCGATGCGCGAGATCGCTCCGGTCGTTCGGCGGGCCTCCGAAGTACTTGGCCGAGATGTGAATCCCGTAATCTATGACCTTCGTGCATTCACGGCAAAATTGCACTGCGACGATCCGTTTGTCACGGAAGTGGTTCGCGACTCGAAAATCCCTCTGTCGGTAGGGGGCACACCTGGTTCAGTGGAGGAGCTTAATAGTGAGCTTAGAACAATCGGTGCAGAACGGAAAGCTACAAGCTAGCGCAACGAGCCTGGCTGAAATCACGCAGTTGTTTGCAGTCGTTGACCGAGAGCTCCACGACGCTCAGCTTGACGGGCTAAGCACAGACAATCGTTTCACGCATGCGTACGAAGCGACATTGATCTTATGCACGATTGCGTTGCGAGTGAGCGGTTACAAAGTTCGCAAAGGAGAGTCATGTCACGTCAATACGATTCAGTCAATTAGTATGACGCTTGGACCCGCACATCGCCATTTGGAAGATGAGCTCGATTTGGCACGGCGTCGACGAGCTACGGCTGTCTATGAACGCGTCAATGCCGTTCAATCAAGAGATGCTGCTGAATTGCTTAATACTGCGGTCGAATTGCGAAGGGCTGTCATCGTTTGGATGGATAAGAACCATTCACGGCTACTTCCAAACGGTCTCTCTTGATGGCTGGGGTGCGATCTTCAGTCGCCATCGAGGCTGACACCGCG
>JBGTCJ010000457.1:0-3916 GCA_041748895.1 Pirellulaceae bacterium | reverse complement strand
CGCAGCAGGCCGCGCTCGAATCCACGGGCAACCGCTTGGGCCCGATCGTTAGCGTCCAGTTTCATCATGATCGCGGCGACATGTGCCTTGGCGGTTCGTGCGGTGATTCCCAGGATTCGGCCGATCTCCGGGTTGCTCATTCCCTCACGGAGCAACTGCAGAACCTCGACCTCGCGCGCCGTCAGTTTGCTCGATTCGCGAGGGACACGCTCGGTAAGGCCCGCGAGACGGTTCCTGTAGATGTCTCCCTGTCGAACGATGCGTATTGCCTCGATCAGATCGGTCGGCCGAGCCGTTTTGGGGATGTAACCCAGTGCGCCCGCGGCCATCGCATCGATCACATCCTGATCGAGTTCCGACGAGCTGAGCATCAACACCGCCGCTTGCGGAAACTCCTTCTTCAGCGAGCGCAGGCACTCAATTCCATCGGTACCGGGCATGACGACATCCAGAAGTGTGACGTCGGGTATGCACTGACGATACATCTCTAGCGCCGCATCGGCGTCGTCTGCTTCGGCGACGACCGACAGTCCGTCGTACGCATTGAGCATATTGGCAAGACCCGAACGCATCACGGCGTGGTCATCAACCAGAAGCAGACGAATGGGCTCAGCGTTGGAGAAATCCGGCACAGTACTTTCGACACCGTTCGCGATTAGGTTGATGGTTAGGCAAGCTGGGGGTCAAATTCAAGCACGGGAATCTGAACATGCACAGTCGTCCCTTTTTCGTGTTCACTTTCGACTTGCAGTAGGCCACCCAGTCGCTCAACGCGCTGCTGCATGACCGCCATTCCAAAATGGCCATCTTTTGCACTCAAGCGGCTCACGGGATCAAACCCGCAACCGCCATCACGAATGGTCATCTCGACGCGGTCGCGCTGGGCATTGGTGAAGACATCGACGTGAATCCGCCTCGTTGACGCGTGCTTGACGGCGTTGAGAATCGCTTCTTGAATCACGAGCAAAACGTTCCCCGCGACGAAGTCGGCGAGTTTTGGCAATCCCTCCCCGCAGGTCACGACAATCTCGCTATCGCATTGATCACCGATCTGACGCACCAGCTGGCGAATGGAATCACCGAGCGACCCGGCTTTTAGGGGCAAGGAGTGCAACGTCCAAACAACACTGCGTAGATCGTCCTGGCAGTGCTCGATCATTCTCCTCGCCGTCGCCAAATGCCGATCGAGCTGCTCACCCCGTGAACGATTCGATTGACCGCAAGCCTCAAGCTGGAACCCGATCCCGGTCACCGTTTGCAGGAGCGTGTCGTGCAAATTGGCGGCCAGACGCGTTCGTTCACCGAGCGCCGCCTGGAACTCGATCACCGCATCGCGACGATCCCGCATCTGCTCGGCAAGTAGCCGGGTCTGCCTGAAGACCGTGCGCCGCAGCGTAAACGCCCAGATGACCGCAGCAACGGCAAGTGCGAGCGCCACCATCAACAGCGATGCCACTCGCTCCACCGTCCACCACGACCGCTGCGACAAGACGGTGATGTCCTCGGGACTCCTCAGCAGCAAATCAAGCCGCGTGGGCTTCAACAAATTCGCTGAGGTTACCGTCGGCGGGTATTGCAGCGATGCGATCCCGGTCAAGAGAAGTTCGGAGCCGGGAGTCGGCATCCTCGTCCCAACGCGTTCGGGTGCGTTGGCAGGAACCCAGGCGGTAGAAACTGAATCCTCGCACTCCAGTTCGAGATGGTAGGCAGGCGGCGAGAGCGAGCGGTGGACGCTAAGCAGCATTCCGCGGATCTGCACCAAACGGCCATCGCAACTGATCGGCCGTGGTCCACGCCCCTCCGCGGCTCGCAGGTAGTCCGCATCAATTTGGGACATCGTAATCGGTACAGGCTTCGTCAACACCGACGAAGCACTTGCTTCGAGTTTTCTCACCATGGCGCCCCGCAACCCAGCCACATGGCGCGTCGTATCAATGAACCCGGCGACCTCGACCCGCTCGCCCACTACCACGTCGACCTCGTCATTCGTTTCGACGCGAATCGCGCAGCCGTCTTCTTGTAGATAAAGTTCACGTCCTGGTCCCTGGAATGTGACGGTTCCCTCGACACGCAGCCGATGCAGCGGGCGACCGTCGGGGTGGTAGCCGTCGAGGTAGCGCAGTCGAAGCTTGGGTGCGCCGAACGGATCTGCCGGAGGTGGGGTTCGAATGTCGATGTCTTCGGCGCGATCGATGATCAGTCGGGGACAAACAAACTCGAACCGCCAATTTCGCGAGACCGCCGCGAGTCCAGTGAAGTCGACCTCCGCGTCAAGCAGTCGGCTAGGCGAAAATTCGTCACGCTTCGGCAACCGCACCAAAAAATGACCCGAACCCGTCTCGGCGCGGAGCAACCAACGCGTTGGCGACTCCTCGATCATGCTCTGTACCACACCGATGACAGAGACTCGGCGCACATCGTCGGCACCGCGAAAGAACCGTCGCAGCACGGCGCGACGTGGCTCCGGCAAGGGCTCGGTGCCAAGAACGGAGACACGAACCGGGAGCAGAACCGGTGCAAAAAGTCCCTCATCCAAGACACCTTCGATCTCAACCTTCGTGCCGCATTTCAGGTCAGCAAGAACCGCAGTGTTGGTCAGCAAGCCGTCCCGAATGGCCGCCGCGGTTCGGACCCAGATGCCCACCGAGTCTTGTTCAACGCAAAAGAAACTTTCGCCGGGTGGACGGTTGCCCTCAGCCGCCAGACCATCGCCAACGGCCGACACCAAGCCGATCACGCGAACCTCCGGACGCTCGGCCGCCAGATGCGGCGGAGTTCGCATCAGTTGCTCAATGCGAGAGGGAGCGATCGATTCGGCACGTGCCGACCCCATATCGCCGCTCAAGAGACTCAGCAAAATCCAGCCGAACCCCGCCAACGATCGCCAGTCTCGGCGACTGATCTCGCGGCAAATTTCGGGCGACCTCGAGTCCGGATGTGACACTGCGGATCGCTCAAACATTCGTTTTTTGGCAAGGGGCGCTCGGCCTTTCGCAGACCGCCTGTGTGCTGCCATCACGACCTCACGAAAAAAATCAAGTGCAAGGCTGACCCATGAATCGGTCGCCCTCTAGCGTAACCCGTTATTTGGCGTTCAGTTCGGATGCGGCTCAATCTGTCAGCGCGATCACGAACGCCGTGGCGTGGGTTCGGCAGCTGCCAAGGCTCAGTTGCAGGTGCTCCACGCCATTTTGCTCAGCCCACCCCGCTGCACGCCCGGTCAACAGGATCGTTGGGGATCGACCGTGTTCGACGCGAACTTCGATTTCGTTCCAGCGAATCCCTTGGGATCGACCGCCGATCGCTTTGAGCGTCGCCTCTTTGGCAACCCAACGGGCCGCGTATAGCTGCGTTGCCGAGGCTCCGCCGCTGCAGTAAGCAATTTCCCCGTCGGTGTAGACCCGCTCGAGAAACATCTCGCCGTGGCGTTCAATCATTTTTGCGATGCGAACGCACTCAATGATTTCGGTACCAACGCCGAGGATGGTCATGGTCTCAACCCGCAGGCGGCCTGGGCGCGCCGCAGAACCCCGCCGGCGACTCGTCGCGCTTTCTCGGCGCCCTGCTCGAGAACCTATCGACGTAGTCGAGGTGCTTCTCCAAATCCACACGGCGACTCCGCGCCTGCTCGAAATAAGTCTCACTCGCATCCGCGATCGCCTTTTTGACCTCTCCATAGCCAAATCCGCCACGACGATACATCTGAGCCATGTGGTCTTCCTCGGCCGGGCCCGCGAACAAGCGGAAGAGCTGGAAAAGGTGGTCGTCATCAGGTTCCTTGGGTTGCTCCATCGGCCTGGCGTCGGTCACGATCCGCATGATCTGCTTGCGAATCGCTTTTGTGTCGCCAAAGATCGGCAAGGTGTTGTTGTAGCTTTTGCTCATTTTTTGCCCGTCGGTGCCGGGCACTTTGGCA
>JBGTCJ010000456.1:0-4450 GCA_041748895.1 Pirellulaceae bacterium | reverse complement strand
TGTAACCCACTGACCTTGCATAGCATTCCAAGTGATCGGCCCTGCATTGGTAAAATGCATCTGGTCGCCGAGGCACGCCGCGTAGTTCGTTCGCCCCTGCGCGGGAAGACCGGTACCAGGATCGCTGGGGCAGCGGAACGTGGACACTTCGGTGAGGAAGGGCGGGTAGGGGTTGGCGGGGACCAATCCGCGGTTGGGATTGGGGCCCATCGATTGGAAGGCGCCACCGACTTGATTGATCAGGGGGTTGCTGAGCTGCTCCCACAGCGCCTGCTGCTCGATGAACGGCAAAATCCCAGGAAGGAAACTGAGCAGCAGCCCATTGGTGCCATCGGGAATGGGGGAGGGGACCGTTGAGTTGCCCTGATTCGGTTGAAGGTATCGTGTCCCGCCGAAGTGCATGGGAAACTGGTTGTAGGCCGAATGATAGTTATGAAGTCCCAGACCAATCTGCTTGACATTGTTGCCACAGCTCATTCGCCGCGCGGCCTCGCGCGCCGCCTGGACCGCAGGCAACAACAACCCGACCATCACCCCGATGATGGCAATCACGACGAGCAGCTCCACCAAAGTGAATGCTCGCCGCCCGTTTGAGTGGTCCTGGCGCCTGTTGAAGTGACTCTGGCGCCCAATTGGGTCGCCTTGGCGCCAGCCCGGATGAACTCGGCAATGTCCCGTAAGCATGCTTCAGCCCTCGCGTTTCGAAGATGAGAAAAACAGCGAATATGCGTCCGTCAACGCCTGATCGTATCGGATTGTCGCCTAAAGCCCAAATTTTTTTCAAAAATGGTTAGTTGATTGATTCCGTCACAGAGCTATGTAAACCGTTTTGGGTTACCGGCTGGCCGCATCACGTGGCTGGATTGACAGAATTGCGGCACATTGCAGTCGGGTCACGGCGAGCGGATGGGCCTTTAACGCGGTCGAACCGCCCACTTTTCACCAGGCGTAGCAGTTCTCCGCAGCCGTGGGATCAAAAAAATCCCGGTGCCTGATCGGGCACCGGGATTTCGTGAGACAAGCGGAAATTCGAGGCAGATCGAGTGGCGAGCTTAAAATTCGCCGCTGATCGTTTCCCGGGAAGCTCGCGTCCCGAGCGCACCCCACAACCCGTATTGGCTTTGTGCTCCCGGGATTGCGGGCATGACACTGTTGGCGCCTGCCAAGCCGACGTAGATCGTCTGCGCCCGGCTGTTGCCGGCCTCGATCGAATCGGTGATGAACTTAACGCCGCCATCGGCCATCAACACGTGGACACCACCCTGGTGTCGACTGCTCGGTGGCACCGACCCGGGTGCATTGATGCCGGTTCCCCATTGGCACTGTTCACGATTGGGCGGCAGGATCGTGTTGAAGCTCGAGTGAGTGAGATTGGCTGCAGCCCACTTGAATCCGCGGCCCCCCTGAGCCCCGGCCACCGGCGTCGCAATCGCCCAGAACCGGGGTCGAAGTGGGTCGATCAAACCGTTGTCAACGCAGTAACTGGGATTGTCCGCGATCTGCAACTGTATCGCAGCGGCGGGAGTGTGGGCTAGCGTGCGGATATCGCGATCGCCAAGATCAGTCGCGATCTCTCCGCACATGATGGTGTTGGCCGTTCCATCGAGGATGTCACGGAAACTGGTGGTCATGCTCGCCACAAATACACCGCGGCAACTCTCCCGGGTTCGCTGGGCGCGATTTGCATTCGTGACCCACTGGTTCTGCATCGCATTCCAAGCGATCAGCCCGGCGTTGGTAAAATGCATCTGATCACCGAGGCAGGCCGCGTAGTTGGTTCGCCCCTGGGCAGGGAGTCCCGTGCCCGGGTCACTGGGGCAGCGGAACGTTGAGACTTCGGTAAGGAAGGGGGGGTAAGGGTTGGCGGGGACCAGTCCGCGGTTGGGATTGGGGCCCATTGCCTGGAAGGCGCCACCGACTTCATTGATCAGCGGGTTGCTGAGCTGCTCCCACAACGCCTGCTGCTCGATGAACGGCAAAATCCCTGGCAGGAAACTCAGTAGCATCCCATTGGTGCCATTGGGAATGGGCGAGGGAGTCGTTGAACTCCCGTCGCCTGGTGCCATGAACCGTGTGCCGCCGAAGTGCATGGGGAACTGGTTGTACGCCGCATGATAATTATGTAGTCCAAGACCAATCTGCTTGACATTGTTGCCACAACTCATGCGACGCGCGGCCTCGCGAGCCGCCTGGACTGCAGGCAACAACAGCCCAACCATCACCCCGATAATGGCAATCACAACGAGCAGCTCCACCAAAGTGAAACCCCTCGTGGCGCCCTGACGCTTACAGACCATGTTCTAACCCTCACAAGAAAAAAGAATGAGACTGCGAAAACGACTCTCTAGGCCCCGACGATTTGTGGGGCATTGCGATTTGTAGGGCACGGCGACGTGCGGGGACTTACGTAGTCGAGTTAAGGTTCGACGTCGAGTTCGTCGTACGATTCATCGTCCGCCCATTCCGGCGGGATGTTCGAGACATCGATCACTTGGGTGTCAGGGCGGCCACAACCAGCCGGCAGAAGCGGAAGGCAAAAAATCGCAAATACGAGCAGCGTGCGACGCATCGATGAACCTCGAAAAAGAGAGCAAGTCGGAGTAGATTCACATCAACCTGGCTTGATGTGGTTTGTTTTCACTTAAATAGCTTATCGGTTAGAAGTCGTCAGTTCAACTTATTTTTCGCGAGTTGGCTGGATTTCCCGTTGACAAGCAAACACAAGCGGATTCGAGGTAAACGTCAGGCCTGCGTGGCGTTAGGAATCTCCAGTGACGAGCGGTCTAGGAGAGATGCGACGTCCTAGCATCTGGCGCCGCCAGTATCAGACGGCCGAAGGCGTCACGATCGGCGCGGCTTGGCGAATTTGATTTTTTCAATCAGTTTGAGCGTCTGATCGCCTTGCTTGATGCCGCTCACGGACGTGATCGCATCGATCACGTACTCGTAACGAAGGTTGAAATCGGTGTCGATCTCGATTTCGGGACCGTCGTCGCTGGCTTCGCCAGGCGGTTTTCCGCCGACCAGCGCGATCACCTGGTTTTGAAGCGCCACAAAATCGACGCCCAATTGAACATCATTGAGCTGGATCGATGTGAGCCGACCCTGCTCGTCGGCCTGCAGTCGTAGCTTGAGCGGCAGCTCGGTGTCATCGACCATCCCACTGCTGTCAGAAGCCAGCGGCATCTTCACGCTGAAGTCGCCCTCGAGCTCAACGATCTTGAACGTCATCACGAAGAACACCAGCAACAGAAAGACGATATCGATCATGCTGGTCATGTTGACTTCGTGCTTGACCGCTTCTTCGCGATTGCGAAATTTCACGAGCGATCCTCCTTCACGCGGAGCGCGAACTTTTCGAACTTCTGCTCCTGGGCCGAACGAATGATCTCCTGGACATCTCCCGCCGCGGTGTCCTTGTGGGCGCGAATGATGATGTTGGCGTCAGCAGGTGATTTGCCTTCTGCCCGAATCACCGCGAGCTCTTGGTTCAGGCCGATCCGCAGCGTTTGAGCCGTGTAGCTGTCTCCGCCCAGGATCACTTCGCCGTCCTGGGCGACGTGAAGGATGATCGGAAAATCGAGCTTTTCGTCGGGCGGTTTGACGAGTTTACTATTGGGCAGGACCACCCGATCATTCGCCTCGGTCTGGGCAAAATTGATCAACACCATGAAGAACGCGATCAACTGAAAGACCATGTCGATCATCGGTGTCAGGTCGCCCTCGGCGAGATCAACCTTCTTCGATTTGACCCTCATCGCGGCGGCCGCCTACTTTTTGATGGCTTGAGGTTGAACGTCTTCGAAGCGGCTCATCAGATTCTCGCTCGTGACACCCACTTCGAGCAACAGACGGGTCACGCGATTGCGGAGGATGTTGTACGCGGCGATCGCGGGGATCGCGACGGCCAATCCGACAAGGGTGGTGAAGAGGGCCGTTGAAATCCCTTCGGCAAGGTCCGACGGTTTGGGCGTCGATCCACCGATGGCGATGACCTGGAAGGAGGCGATCATCCCCTGCACGGTTCCGAACAGGCCGATCATCGGGCTGAGGTTGCCGATGAGCGCCATGTAGCTGAGGCGATGTTCGAGTTTCATGCTTTCCTCTTCGCCCACTTCCTGCATCCCCTCAATCGCCCGAGCGTAGCCGCGCGAGAGCTTGGCGAGCCCAGCCGAAAGGACTTGCCCAAGAACCGACTCATCGGCGCGGGCAAGGTCGTAGGCCGATTGGAAGTCTTTCTCGTTGAGCTTCTCCTCAAAACCTTCGACCAATTGTTGGGGGATCAGGGCGTCCCTCCGTGCCGCCAATAAGTTCATCACGAACAGCGAAACGAGCGTGAAGGACAGGGCGAGAAAGATGATCACGTAGGCCCAACCGAGCGAGCGGATCGTCCAGCTCAACAAGTTCTCGTTCGTGGCCGCGGGCGCCGCAGGAGCTGCGGCGGGGCCGG
>JBGTCJ010000455.1:0-1675 GCA_041748895.1 Pirellulaceae bacterium | reverse complement strand
GATCAAGCGATCGACCAGGGAACTGGCAACACGACTCGCGACGATCAATCGCTTGCCCATCCGATCGCGGCCTGAACGAAAAAAACCGGTCCGTGGAATCGCTTCCACGGACCGGCCCTATCGGAGCCTTGGTCGTGCGGCGGCAAAACGGAGCCGCTGGGAGAAACGCGGTGGTCTCGGCGTGCTTCTGCACTAGCCTTTGGATGACCACGGCGAACCCGTAAAATGGTCCCTCTGCCGGAATTACGACCAAGGCATTGCGGGTTCATTCAAACCCAGCATTGCCAAGTCTAGGCCCGCCTGGGCGGGTAGCAAAGTAGTTCGGCGTTTGCCGCCAGGTTTCGTCAGCAAATCGAAGCCAAATTGGAACCGATTTGCCGCCATTGTTGCGATTCGTGGCAAACGATCAAAATCGCGGCAGCTCACTCAGGAAACCTAGGAAACAGGCCAAACCGCGACTGACAAACCGCGCAGCCGTCGGCCGTAATGTTTATCCTGGGCGCACCGGATCAACGCCTCCGATTTTGGGCTCCGATCGACTTTCCTCCCCCACCACCGCGAATCCCTACTCGTCCCCACCATGCTGCACGCTCGACCTCAACGACTGATCTGCCTGATCGGATCGCTCCTGTTGGTGCCCTCCGCAACGCCATGGCTGTACGGGCAGGATGCGTTCATTCCCCGCCGACAGTCCAATCCACCGGGACCACCACTGAGCCCGAGCGAAGCACTCGCCAAAATGACCGTGCCACCTGGTTTTCATGTTGAGCTCGTCGCTAGCGAACCCGATTTGGTCAACCCAGTCGCGATGGCATTCGACGACGCGGGCAGACTGTATGTTACGGAAAGCTTCGAGTACCCCAGACGGTCGGCTGGCCCCGGCCGCGATCGCATCAAAATCCTTGAGGATACCAATCAGGACGGTCGCTTCGATTCGGTCAAGGTGTTTGCCGAGGGCTTGAATATCCCCTCGGGCATCGCGGTCGGACACGGTGGCGTCTGGGTCGCCAATGCACCGGACCTACTGTTTCTGCAAGATACCGACGGCGACGATCGGGCCGACAAAGAAACGGTCGTCGTCACCGGGTTCGGCCGTGACGACACCCACGAATTGCCTAACTCACTCACGTGGGGGCCGGACGGTTTTCTCTACGGGCTCAACGGCGTCTTCAATCGAAGCGTGGTCAAGCAGGATGGCAAGACCTTCGACTTCACCTGCGCGATGTTTCGCATCGACCCGGTCACGCATCGCTTCGAGCTCTTCTGCGAAGGGACCAGCAATCCGTGGGGGATCGCGTTCGATCACGAAGGCGAAGCTTTCATTAGTGCCTGTGTAATCGATCACCTCTGGCACCTCACCGAAACGGGCTACTACCACCGTCAAGGCGGACCTTATCCACCACACACTTGGAAAATCGATTCGATCGTTTCCCACAAGCATCAAATGGCAGCCTACTGCGGAATCGAGTTCTTCGATTCCCCCGCCTACCCCAGGGAATATCGGAACAAACTGTACATGGGGAACATCCATGGTGGCTGCATCAACGTCGATTCGGTCCAGCGCCACGGCAGCACCTATCGCGGAAAAGGACACCCCGACTTCCTGACGGCCCATGACGTGTGGTTCATGCCGGTCGCGCAGAAAGTCGGTCCCGACGGATGTCTCTACATCCTC
>JBGTCJ010000454.1:0-5592 GCA_041748895.1 Pirellulaceae bacterium | reverse complement strand
TCCACGCTAGGTGCAATCGGGGGAGTCTCAAGTGAGCGTTCGCTGGCGTGCGGCGCCCACGCGTCGGAAATTTACCGATATATCTCGATGGAGCGACAGATTGAGTTTGAGAAGTTTGAGTTCGTTGCTTATGACGAGTTCTATTACAATAACTCCACTTTTGGTACGGGGGTTGCGCACACTTACTTGACCGCACAGTGGTCTGCTGGTGACGTGGCACTCAATCTCGATTCTTGGAAGTACGGTAGGTATGCGCCTAAGATACCTTGGTACGGACCCTCTTCAGGAAGTCTACCTGCCACCAACACGGACACTCGGTACCAGCCCGGACAATATACGTCACCCGGAGGAAGGCAGAGCTGTCCCATCCCGCGGACCTTCTAAGGAAACTGGCTCTTCCGCAGAATCACAGATTCGGCGGAAGAGCGATCGAGTTATGTCGGCTAGAAAGCGTGTCGGCACCCGGCTTTTGTCGGCGGCGAAGCAGGATCATTCAAACGCCTGCTAAGCTAGGTTGCGCTCCAGACTCCCCTCCGCAGGGGAGATTAACGCCTGTCACTCGGGCCTCGAGATTGGCGTTCCGAGCAGGTTATCAACGATCTGATTGCCTTCGCCGCCCACCTCTCGAATCGAAAAGCCTTCGTGGGCGTCCCGATCGTCCCTGATTAGACAGTCGGAGATGCGGCTGTTGCGTGCATTGACCAACAGCAGACCGCCCGTGTCACAATCCAGGATTGTGCAACCAGTGATATTGAACCGTTCGACGTTGTCGATCATCAGTCCCGCCGGTGAACGCCAGACGTTCGTGATGTGCAATCCCGTCAACGTGCAGTCAACGCAGTTGCGAAAAATCAAGCCGTTCTTGGCGTCTTGAGTGTTGCCATATTGGTAACGAGGATTGCGATCGAAGTTGTTTGGCCCAACCACGATGTTTGAGCAATCTTCGACCAGTAGGTTATGGGCGTAGCCTTGCCAAAAGGTGTTGCCAGTGATCGCAACACCACGGCAATCCTTTAGGTGAACGTTAACTTGGACGTCGCTGAGTACATTGCCGGTGATGGTCACATTCCCTTCGCGGACGAGTTCCTGATCGCGGCTCGGCATGCTACGACCGAGGATACGGATGTTGGCCGAATCGGGTGACGGATTGTTGTGTTGGATTGTGCATCCTGTGATCGCGACTTCGGCGGTGCCAGTCGCACTTCCGCTGCAATCGATCAACACGTTGGCCGTCGCCGGTGTTTCGGGACTCATGTTGCTTTCGATATCACACCCGCTGATGTGAATGTTGCGAACATTTCCCGCTCGTGAAACGACACCACCCATCGCGTTGTAACTGATGTGGCAGTTGGTGATGTTTGATTGGTGCAAGTTGACGTCGTCGTAGAAAATACCGACACCTCGGTTTTCGTAAATGTGCGAGTCGGCAATGATCACGTTGCGGTTATTCTTCAACAAGTGGACGCCGTGCAGCACGTGCCGGATGTGGGTGCGCGTGATGGTCAATTGCATCGTGCCAATCGCCGCAATGCCACTCGCCTGCGGATGTTTGCCAAAAATTGCAATGCCATCGACAAGTGGCATTCGCTGACGATCCCATACCTCGTCTGTGTAGCCGGCCGGATCCGCGGACTTGAAGTGCGTGCCAACGAATTGGATCGCTGGGCCTGGCCCCAACATTTCGATCCGCGCGACCGCGTGTCCGCGGAACGATACGTAGCCGACCTTATCCAATTCGATGACAAGCGGCTTCGTGATTCGATAGACCCCTTTCGGAAGCACGATTTCGCCCAACCCGGAATCGATCGCCCTTTGGATCGCGGCGGTATCATCCGCAAGTCCGTCACCGACCACGCCAAATCGAAACAACCGTGTGCGTGGCGATTCGGGCGTGGCAGGGGGGGGTGGTTGGAGCAAGGCAGCGGGCAGCGTGAACGCCGTTGCGATCAGCAGGGCCAGGAGTCCGATGGTTCGTGGCCGCATTAGCATTCGATTTCCCTCGTCAGACATAAGTTCGGATTGGGGTGGGCCACGGACCGGTGGCCTCCGCAATGGAATTGTTGAAGAATCCCCCGTCGTCCACCAGTAGCGGGCCAAAGCAGGGCGAGGAAAAGGGGACGGGGGACGAAAAGGGGACGAGGGACGAAAAGGGGACGGGGGTAATTCTTGTTCGGCCAGGCGGATTTGCACTCCGTGAACGTTGCTGTACCGCGTCCGATGTCGAATTTGAGCGACCGGTACGGAGGGTATTCCGTCCCTGGCATGCCACTCAGTACGCAACCCGTGGACTTTGAACTTGGCGAACGTGCGGTGAGCGGCCTAGACGAGCGGAATAGAATACTGGCTTCGCCATCTCGTTGGCCCGACTTTGCGTAAAGCGCCCTGCGGATCGGCGAGGCTAAAGCGATTCACCTCTAGGCTCGGCAACGTCGTATCGATCACCGATCCGGTCACGTAGGTCTCGACTTTTCAATACGGGTTGGCCTCGACCATTGCCGAAGCGGCCAAGTCCGCGAGTCCACGTGCGATCGACTGTTCCATGAAAGTGGTCATCACCGGTTTAAAGAGGTTGGAAAAAATCTCGAGATTGCTCAGCAATGAGCCAACGCAGCTCAGTTAGGGCCCTTATCATGGTTGGGTCACGTCCGATTGGCGCATCGTTTGCCGTGTGCTTCGTCTCGTTGTCCAGGCGGTTCCGCTCGGTTTTGGCGACCACCCGTTGTCGTTAGGGAACCATCCTTAGTCGCCTAGCGACCAGTAATCGTCGTTTGTCGACCAGCGAATGTGATCTGATAAAGGATCTTTCAGTGATTGATCGAAGGAATTGGTTGGCGGCGCTTTTCGCTTTGGGGGGTGCAGCGATCGCTGGGGTCGTAGGTATGGCGGCAATGCTGTCAGCGCTTAGCCCCGCGTGGAGGCACCCGCGCGGTGAGCGTTGGCGAAGTGCCGGCGATACCGCCGGTTTTGCTCTGGGAAAAATCGAACCGGTGGTGGTGCGAGTCGGACGCAATGATTGGTCGAGGTCCTTGGACGAGAAGACGGTGTACGTCTATCGTCGGTCGGATGACCAGTTCGTCGTCTACTCGCGCAATTGCACGGATCTCAGTTGTCCACTGGTGTTCGACGCAGGGAGTGAGTGTTTCTTCTGTCCCTGCCATGGCGCCATTTTCGGCAAGGAGGGTCAGCCGATGGCCGGACCGCCCAAGCGCCCGCTCTATCGTTACGCAAGTCGTGTCCGTGAGGGCGTGCTGGAAATCGACTTGGATTCCTTACCACCGATGACCTGATCAAGGAGCTGAGATGGCGGGCGGAATCCGTGACTGGACGATTCATCGTTTCGGCCTGCAGCCGATCTACGATCGCCTTCTGAACCGACGCGTGCCGCGGGCGCCTTGGTATAGCGGCGATGGTTCGGCCATGCTGGCCCTGTTGGGCATTCAAGTCATGACCGGAGCGGTTCTGGCGATGACCTATTCGCCCGCTGCCGATTCGGCATTTCAGAGCGTCGTCTACATCACGCAGGAACAGACGTTGGGATGGTTCGTTCGCGGGCTCCACTATTGGTCGGCCGGGGCGGTGATCGTGATGGTCACGTTTCACCTCTTTCGGCAAATTCTATTCGCGGGCTACAAATCGCCTCGCGAAGGGACCTGGATGGTGGGCGTGGTCCTCTTTTTCTGCGTCTTGTTCTTGGGTTACTCGGGTTACCTTCTGCGTTGGGATGAACGCTCAATCCACGGCATCCGCGTGATGTTGCACATGCTGGTGAGGGTTCCGCTAATCGGCGAGTCTTTGGTGACCTTTGCGCAAGGGGGCCGCGATCTCGGTCCGCAGACGCTCACACGTCTTTATGCCCTGCACGTACTGATCGTCCCGCTGTTTATGTTCTCGTTAGTCGGCTTCCATCTTTACTTGGCGGTGATCCGCGGAACGATCACACGAGCGGAGCAGAATCAACCGGTTCACTCTGCCGAGGAGCAGAAGCGGCTTTATGAGGAGGAGAAGTCATCGCCGACTGGGGGCGAATGGTTTTTTCCTTCTACCATAATGAAGACGGGCACGATGGCAACGGTTGTCGTGGCCGCCACATTGCTATTGACGGTGACACTTGGGCCGCAGGAACTCTACCCCGAAGCCAACCTGACCGATGGGTCGATGCCATCCGAGGAATGGTGGTTTTGGTGGCTGAGCGGGTTGATCGCGTTTCTGCCCCCTTCGATCGCCCCCTGGTTCATAGTCTCGCTTCCCGTAGTCGTCTTCACGCTACTGATGGCTTTGCCATTTCTGGATCGGAGCCCTGTTCGAGGTGTGCGGAAGCGCCCGATCTGGGCGGCGATCGTGATCCTGCTCGTGGTGATCATTTTGCTTTTGACTGATTACCGCCGCCGGTCAACGTTTGCGGGTTGGCCGGAGCTTCACCCACCACCTGTTCCGGAGGGGATGGCATTGCCCGAAGATGCCGAGCGAGGAAGGCAGTTGTTTGCAACCTATGGATGCAACAGCTGCCACGCCGTTGCCGGACATGGTCGAAAAGTGGCGGTCGATCTTGCTTCGCTGCAGGGACAGTTATCTCGTGACAAAATCCGCGAATACATTCTGCAACCGCCCGTCGGCATCGCGATGCCGGGATACGAGGGGCGACTCGACGAGTCGGAACTGGTCGCGTTAACCGAGTTCTGCCATGTGGCGCAAACGTTCCCGCTGCGATGAAGACGGAGGCTACTTCCATTACTTGGCACGACGCAAAGACGGGCGCGAGAATCGGGTGCGCGCCATCGAAATCTTCGCGACCATCGCCGGCGATTTTTCCCCGAACTTCGGCGGTGCGTCGACTGACGTGGCTCGTGATGTTGGGCACCATGTCGGGGTGCCACCGTGATCACACTCAATCGATGTTGCACCCCGCTGGCGAAGCGTCAGCACACATTGCTTGGCTTTGGTGGGTCCTCTTTGCGATTTGCACCTCGATTTTTGTCGCCGTGATGGGATTGCTCACGGTGGCATTGTTTCGATCGCCCGCGACCCACGTCGACCCAGAGGCCGCTGCCAGCGGTGCTCAAGCCACACGACCACAATCCCCGTTGGGCAACCGCTTTGTCATTACATTTGGGATCGCCATCCCCACTTTGATCCTGGTTGGAATCCTGGTGGTTTCGGTGAACTCTCAGGTCGCTCTCTCGCCCCCCGAAACGACGATGACGGTCCGTGTTGTCGGGCACATGTGGTGGTGGGAAGTTCACTACCCGGACATGCAAGTCGTTTCCGCTAATGAGATTTACATACCTGTCGGAGAAGCGGTGCGGATCGAACTGATGTCGGCCGACGTGATCCACAGCCTCTGGGTCCCTAACCTCCAGGGCAAAATGGATCTGCTGCCCGGTAGAACCAACGCGACGTGGATCAAGGCCGATCGCGCAGGAAGCTTCCGCGGCATCTGTGCGGAGTACTGCGGCGTTCAGCACGCGCGAATGGGGCTGGTGGTAATCGCTTTGCCGCGCGAAGAGTTCGATGCTTGGGTGGACCTACGTCAACAAACGCGGGCTTCGGCGGAAACCGACCTGGTGCGGCGAGGTCAGGAAGTTTTTTTTGAGT
>JBGTCJ010000453.1:0-5004 GCA_041748895.1 Pirellulaceae bacterium | reverse complement strand
AATTAAAAATAGTGACCTGATCGAGGGCTGCCGGGTCGCCTTTCAAAACGGCTTCGAAAGCGTCAAACTCTATTTCATGTGCGGTTTGCCAGGCGAACGACCGGTGGACCTCGATGGCATTGTGGACTTGGCCGAGCAAATCGCGACGGTGGGTCGTGAGGTCAAAGGGCGTTACGCCAAGGTCACGGCGAGTGTCTCCAACTTTGTTCCCAAGGCACACACTCCCTACCAATGGAACGCGATGCAACGCCGTGAATATTTTCAGTGGGCCCACAAGTACCTTTGGAGCCGTCGGAAGATTCGCAGCGTCAATATCAAGTGCCACGACATCGAAACGAGCCTGCTCGAGGGTGTCCTGAGCCGGGGTGATCGGCGGACCGGCAAGGTCATCCGCTTGGCTTGGGAGCGGGGAGCAAGGATGGACGGTTGGACCGAACACCTCGATCCCAAGCGTTGGTGGGACGCGATCGCCGACGCCGGTATCGACGTTGAGAAACAGGTGCACGAGCCCTATCGCCTGCTGGATAAACTTCCATGGGATCATGTCAACGTGAAATTTGGCCGCGGATACCTTGAGAAAGAGCAGACGAGGTCCTCGATACAGTTGGCAGCAATGGCGGAGGCGAAATAGCATGAGCACGATTGTTCAGGTACGGACTGTCCCTCACTTCATTGGCGGGCAATGGGTGGTCGCTGAAGCCGACGCTTACGAGGATGTTTTCAATCCCTCGACGGGTGAGCGGATTGGTCAAACGCCGCTCGCCGATGATTCGGTTGTCGACCGTGTCGTGTGTGCGGCCCATCTTGCGCTGAAAGGATGGGCGGCGACGCCGGTCATCGAACGGGCACGGGTGATGTTCCGCTACCGCGCTCTGATCGAGGAGAATTTTGAGGAGTTGGCGTGCCTGATCACTCGTGAACACGGCAAGACGCTCGCCGAATCGCGAGCCGAACTGCATCGCGGGATCGAAATGGTCGAATTCGCCTGCGGCATTCCCAGTCTGATCATGGGCGACTTCCTTCCGAACATCGCGCGAGATGTCGACGCGAGCTGCGTGCGGCATCCCGTTGGCGTCTGCGTCGGGATCACGCCGTACAACTTCCCCGCGATGGTGCCGATGTGGATGTTCCCGGTAGCCATCGTCTGCGGCAACACTTTTGTGCTCAAGCCGTCAGAGAAGACACCGCTATCGGCCGTTCGGCTCGGCGAATTGCTCGCGGCCGCAGGGCTGCCAGATGGAGTTTTCAGCATCGTCCACGGCGGTCGACAAGCAGTTGACGCCCTGTTGACGCACCCTGACGTGTCCGCGATTTCCTTTGTTGGGTCGACCGCGGTCGCCGAGTACGTTTATCGGACAGGTACCGCCGCGGGAAAAAGGGTTCAAGCCGCCGGTGGCGCCAAGAATCATCTGGTGATCATGCCGGACGCCGATATGGATCAGACGGTCAAGGCGCTGGCAGCCAGCGCGTACGGGTGCGCCGGTCAGCGTTGCATGGCCGGAAGCCTGGCCGTTGCGGTCGGCAAGGCCGCTGATCCACTGGTCAGTCAATTGGTCGATCACGCATCCTCGCTGAAGGTCGGACCGAGCGAGGGCGACGAACGGGTTGACATCGGGCCCGTCATCCGCGACGAGCATCGACGCAAAGTGGCCAACTACCTCGACATTGCCAAAGCGGATGGAGCAAAGGTCTCGCTTGACGGGCGTCAACAGACGTCGGGTGAACCTTTTGGGGGCGGCGGATTCGTGATCGGTCCAAGCGTCGTTGACCACGTCACGCCCCAAATGCGAGTCGCCAAAGAAGAGATTTTTGGCCCCATCCTCTCGGTCGCTCGGGTGGACACGATCGAGCAGGCGATCGAGATGGGACAGAATTGTGAGTACGGAAATGGGGCGGTCATCTTCACTCAAAGTGGTTATGCCGCCCGCCAGTTCCAAGAGCATTTCAACGCGGGGATGATCGGGATCAATGTCGGTGTCCCTGCGCCGATGGCCTGGTTTCCATTCACCGGATGGAATCGGTCGTTCTTTGGGGACTTGCACGTTCAGGGAAAAGAGGGCGTTCAGTTTTACACGCGTCAAAAAGTGACGCTCGCGAGATGGCCGATGCCGAGCGACTCGCACCAAGACCCCGTGTGGCGTACCTCATGAACCCGAGTCGACGATCGAGCGAATCGATCGCGATCGAGGCGAACGTCGTCGATGCCGCCGCCCGCACGCTCACGTCGTCGAGAATTCATATCTCGCAGGCGCGGATCGAATTGATCGAAAAGGTCAGCGATTCGGTCCGGCCCGATTGGCCTTTTGCGATTCCCGGTTTCATCGATGCACACATTCACATCGAATCCTCGATGTTGGTGCCCAGTGAGTTCGCGCGGATCGCCGTTTGCCATGGGACCGTCGCGACGGTCTCGGATCCGCATGAGATTGGCAATGTGTTGGGCGTTGCGGGCGTCGATTGGATGATCGACAACGCAGGCAGGGTCCCACTAAAGTTTTTTTTCGGAGCCCCCAGCTGTGTCCCCGCGACCGCGTTTGAGTCGGCGGGGGCGACGATCGATGCCGAACAGATTGGGCGATTGTTGGATCGCGATGAGATCCACTATCTCGCCGAAATGATGAACTACCTCGGCGTCTTGGCCGGGGACAAGGATGTTGCCGCCAAACTGCGTGTGGCCCGCCAAGTCGGTAAACCGGTCGATGGCCACGCACCGGGGTTGGCGGGCGACGAGGCCGTCCGCTACATCCAAGCCGGCATCACGACCGATCACGAGTGCGTCACGCACGAGGAAGCGCTTCACAAGCTTGTTCACGGAATGAAGATCCTGATTCGCGAGGGGAGTGCCGCCAAGAATTTCGAATCGCTCCGTCCGCTGATCGATCGTTTTCCCAATCGTGTGATGCTATGCAGTGACGACAAACATCCCGACGATCTGGTCATTGGTCACATCAACCAATTGGTTTCCCGCGCGGTGCGTGAGGGGACGGATCCGTTCAACGCGATTCTTGCGGCCTGCATCAATCCGATCGAACATTACGCCCTTCCCGTCGGCCGATTGCGGGTCGGCGACCAAGCGGATTTTGTGCTCGTCGAAGACCTCAGAGATTTTAAGGTCGTGAGCACATTCATTGACGGCGACCGTGTGTTCGATGGCGAGCGGACATCGATCGAATCCGTGCCCTGCCAACGGGTCAATCGATTCGACTGTCGGGAGAAGGTCGCAGGCGATTTCGTGATTCGATCTCGAAGCAGCGGCCAGAGTGAAACGACGGTGCGGGTCATCGAAGCCAGGGACGGCAGCTTGGTCACGGGACAATCCGAGGCCGCTCTGCGTGTGGTGGGTGGCCGGATCGAGTCGGACGTTAGCTCGGACGTGCTAAAGTTTGCCGTGGTCAATCGCTACCGAGAGGCTGCACCGGCTATCGCATTCATTCGCGGGTTTGGATTGAGGCGTGGTGCGATCGCTTCTTCGGTAGGGCACGACTCGCACAACATACTGGCTGTGGGCAGCGACGATGAATCGCTATGCCGTGTCGTCAATGCGGTCATCGCGCAGCACGGCGGGATTGCGGCGGGATCGCAGGGAGATGCTCACGTTCTGCCGCTGCCGATCGCTGGGATCATGACCGATCGGCCGGCAACGGAGGTGGCTGACGCGTACCAGCAAATCGATCGATTTGCGAAGCAGACGCTCGGCTCGACACTATCCGCTCCCTTGATGACCTTGTCGTTCATGGCACTCTTGGTCATTCCGGAGCTAAAGCTCAGCGACCTGGGGCTATTCGACGTGGGTCGCTTCGGCTTCGTTCGCGTGGAGCTCTAGTGGCGTTGGCCTATCGGCGAGAGTGTCATTGCGATGGCAAGCCGGCGATCGGCATCGGGGCCCGATAGAGGCTGGTTCGCGCGGTGATGTAAAGCGTTTTTCGATCCGCCCCACCGAAAGTGACATTGGCCGGTTGCTCTTGGGTGACCACCATCCCGCGGTACTCTCCCTGCGGCGAATAAATTTGAACGCCGAGGTTGGTGGTGATGTAAAGGTTTCCCTCAACATCAACGGCCATCCCGTCGCCGCCGGTTCCCGATTTTCCTTCGGGTTGTTTGACCGTGCAAAAGACTCGCTGGTCGCCGAGTTTGCCGGGGGAGAGGACGTCATAAACCAACATTTCTGCCTGATGACTTGGAATCACGTAGAGCCTTTTGCCATCGGGAGAAAGCGCGACTCCATTGGGGGCCGCGATGTGCTCGGTGACGCGGCTGACATGGCCAGCGTTATCGACGTAGTAGACCGCTTGGACACCCTGCGGTAGCGGTTCCGGGGCGCGAAACAGCGGGTCGGTAAAGTAGACGCCACCCATGGAGTCCAGAACGAGGTCATTCGGGGCATTGAACCGCTTTCCTTCGAACTGATCCGCAACGACGGTCGTCTCCTTCGACGTCGGGTCGTAGGTCACGATTTGGCCATCCATCTGACAGGCAAATAGGCGCCCATCAGCCGAATAGATCATCCCATTGGTATGGCGTGACTGATCGGTAAAGGTCGAAAACTCACCCGATGGAGTCATCTTCACGATTGTGTTGGCAGGGATGTCGCTGAAGTAGAGCGTTCCATCAGGCGCCGAAGCTGGACCTTCGGTGAACTGGAAACCGGATTTCACTTTTTCGACAGGGCCGGTCGGTTCAATCATGCTTTGCGCCACGCAGGGCGGTGTAATCATTCCCCAGAAAGCGAGGGTTGCAATTGTCAACAGGCAGAAATGGCGGTACACGGTTGAAGCTCCAAACGCGAAGGGGGCGGGCGTCGTATCTGGCATTCACGATAGCCTAACCGGTGCCGCGGCGGTGAAACCCTGCGGGCGGTCGGCGCTCAAATAACAACCGCAAGGCGCAGGGCCTGCGGGCGGTCGGCGCTGAAATACCAGCCGCCAGGCGCGAGCCTGCGGCCCACCGGCGGTTACAATATGGGAACTGACGGATTGAAATAACAACCGCCAGGCGCGAGCCTGC
>JBGTCJ010000452.1:0-17160 GCA_041748895.1 Pirellulaceae bacterium | reverse complement strand
ATGGCAGGGGCCGCCGCGCGACAGGGGAGTCTCCGGTCTGGTCACGCCGTCACAGCCGATTGGGGCCGCGGGCGGTGCGAGCTTTGCCGATTTCACTTCGCTCATGGATCTGATTCAGACGACCGTTGCGCCCGAAATGTGGGAAGCGCTCGGTGGACCGAGCACGATGAGCGAGTATCCCGGAGGGATCTACGTTGACGGGGAGGGCCTGGTCACCGATCTCTCGATGACCACGACCGACCCGATGATTGCCAACCTATCCGTGCTACTCGACGCAGGCGGGATTTCGACCGACCGGTTGTCACCGGATGTGGATGCTTGGCGACTGCCGGCCGCGATGCGCTGCGTATCGCTCAGGAACCTGGCGATGCGAGTCGCGGACGCTCGCCTGAGCGGCAATCCGATCACGGAAGACATGCGAAACTTGGCGGGGCTAAGCCAAGTCCGATACGTGGTGTTGAACCCGCAGCAGCGAGACGTCGTTTTGGTCGGTCCCGTAGGCGGGATTCAGTCGCACAAGGGGTGGATGCGGGACCGCCGATCCGGGCGAGCCACGATTCGACTCGAACACTTCGCCGCCAGTTTCGCGGCCGTTCTGTCGAGCCAACCTTTCGGATGTTCGATCGACCCGACACGCGATGCGCTCGCCAATGCGGCAAGCGTCTCGGCCCAGATTCGACAATCGAGGATACCGCTGGGGCTGGCGGCGGAGCGGCTTCGGGAAGCGCTCGGCGATCAGTCCGTGAGGGTGTTTGGGACGCCCGGCGATTCGCCCTTGGGGTACCTGATGGTGGAGGCCGATCGACACATGAAGCAATTGGCCCTCGGAATCGTGCCTCTCCCGAGAGGCATTCCTTCGTACGTCGACATCGTCACCCGTCACCTATCCAAAGGGGTTCCCGACGGAAGCCTTTTGAGGCTTTGGTTCACCGCCTCTCCGCTGGCCATACGAACCGATATTGAAGGCCGCGTGTTTGAAATTGGGGGACGGGCAATGCGGCTCAGCGGAGAGAACCAGGGGGCGGCGGCCGACGGTGGGCGACTGGAGGCTCCGCCCGATTTCCGCCTCACGGAGTTCACGGACGGGTTCAACCGAAAGTTGGATGATGTCATTCGGCTTTATCCCCTCTACGGCGCACTCGAATCGGTGTACACCGCGGCGGCCGTCTCCGAGCTTCTTCGACGCAGCGATGCGGTCGATTGGCTACCGCAGTGGGCGGGGCCGTTGATGCTCGATGAGGCGTTTTCCGGCTCGCTCCCGACGCCCAGAAAGGTTGCATCCATCGCCAAGCTCCATCAAGCCACTCATCGAGGAACGCGGCACTCGATTATGATCGCCAGTGGCGGTGTGCTCATCGAGACGGACCAAACTCTGGTGTCCCATTTTCAACCCTACCCGACTCTCTCCTCATTGACGACCGTTTTGGAAGCGATTCCTCAAACCCCCGACACCCAAGGCATTGCGGCAACGTGGTGGTGGAATCATCCCTCGGAGCGATGATCACCACTGGCCACGCTGAAGCGTGTCGAGTTGGCGGATAGAATGTCGATTCTTGTTTTTGGTGTAGCCCTCCGGTATTGCGAAGTGACCGTCCTCGGTGGATGACGACCTGAATTTGATCGAATCTTCTCTCGCCGGGGATCGGTCGGCATTCGGCGCTTTAGTCACCCGTTACCAAGACCGACTCTACGCATCGATGCTCGGCGTCACCGGCTCGGCTGAAGAAGCCGAAGACGTCGTTCAGGACGCGTTTGTTCGAGCATTCGTCAAGCTGGACACATTTCAGCGAAACAGTCAGTTCTTTACTTGGCTTTATCGCATCGCCTTCAATTCGGCGCTGAGCCGGCACCGGAAACAGCGAAGCCGCGTATCGATCGACCAATCGCGAGAGTCGGGCGGCATGGAGCCGATCGACAACGCCGACGCGCCCGAAGATCCACTCTTGCGAAGCGAACGTGTGACGATGGTGAGACGAGCGCTTGCGCAGTTGTCGGAGGAGCATCGTGTGATCCTCATCCTGCGTGAGATGGACGAACTGGCCTACGAGACGATCGCTGAGGTGCTCGAAATTTCGATCGGAACGGTTCGAAGCAGGCTCAGTCGAGCTCGGTTTCAGCTCAAGCAAACGATCGAAGCCATGCAAAACGCGGAGGAGTCGCGTTAAGTAGCGGTCGGAGGGTGGATCGGCCAGGTGTCCGAAGTTTCATTTCGAACGTCCCCTAATCGAACGTAGACGCCGCGACGGGCGCCACCACTTCGAGTAATTCGATCGCCGGGTGGCCATCGCAAAAAATCCTCGCTGTCCGACCGTACGTCTCCGCCCCTGGGTCGACTTCCAATTGCTCCGCCAGGCCGCGTGCGAGCTTAACTCTCCAAAGCGCGACCAACTCGACCCGGCGGAGGACGTCGTGCTCGATCAACACACGCCCCAGGGGCTTTCGTCGCCCTTCGATTTCTCGCCAAACCTCCGGGTCAAGCGATCGATAGTGGAGGCGTACGATGCCGTACTGCACGACTCGCCCCGTTTCACGTGAGCGAAGCACGATCTCGCGACTGTACCACTGTTCGTCCTGGACGTAGCGAAGCACGGTCACATCGACGGGTGATTGGTGAAACGCTTCCACCGTGACGGTCATGTGTGCATCATGATTGAGCAATTGTTCGTAGGGTGCCGGTAGCGGCAGGTCGTCGACGGGTTTGAACGACGCCAGTTCACTCTGCGAACCTTCGCTGTAAAAGACACGCAGCAAATCGGCGAGGTCCACCGCTGGCTCCGCATCAGGGTGAGGCACGGTCATTGCAGAACGTCAGCTCGGGGTGGCGGCGGGCGAGGTGATGGGCAGGCTCAGGTTGACGACCACCGGAGTGTTCTCCGCGGGCCGCTGCAAAACCGTATCGATCAGGAAGAAAAGCAATCGTCGCAGCGGTTCGGAATTGACGGCCTCGGCGGATTGCTCGGCGCGACTCTGATGCTTGTCAACCAATCGCGCGGCGAGGTCGAACACGCCAACCCGCTGGTAGAGCTCATGGACCGTTGTGATCCGCCGCGACACCGAGTCGCCGGAATCCCCTGCGAGGCATTGAACCAGACGCTTACGGTCCGCCTCGGGCAGTGCCTGCATCGCCAGGGCAAAAAGCAGTGTCGGGCGTCCACCGAGCACATCGCCCGCTGCTTCGACCTTGTTCGCGGAATCGCCGTTCCAGTCATCGATGTCGTTGAGGATCTGAAAGGCGACGCCCAAGTTGCGACTGAAGCTGCGAATCGGCTCCAGGTAAGGCGTGGCATCACCGGCGAGGCGAATTCCGCTAAAGAGCGCCGCTTCGAACGCCGGAGACGTCTTGAGCGAGTAGATCTTCAGTGCATCGAGGGGCGTTAGCGTCTTGTCGGACGCGTCGCGCCAAAGAAGTTCAGCGCCTTGCCCTTCGGCCAAACGCGTGTGGGCGCCGGCTAGGCACTCGAGCACTTCGATCCTCGCCGCCGGATCGAAACGCCGGTCGTCATCAATCCTGCCGCTCAACAAGCGATAACCCAGTCCGATCAAATAGTCACCGACATTGATCGCCGTCGAGACGCCAAAACGATGGTGAACCGCTGGTTGACCGTATCGGAACGCGTCGTCGTCTTCAATGTCGTCGTGGACGAGACTCGCCTTGTGAAAAGTCTCAATGCTCATCGCGGCGCGGCGGACCGTGGGGGGAATCCGCTGGCAGTGGTCCGGCCCATCGGCGGTGGTTCCTAAATCGCCGGTCAGGGCGTCGTAGGCCGCGAGGGTAATGAAGGGTCGCGAGTGTTTCCCGCCACGCAGCAAGAAGTCATGCGCGATGTGTTCGGTTGCCGCGATCGGATCGACCGAATCCAAATTTTCGCGATGGACGGCTTGATCGGAGAGCGGGTGTTTGCCACGGAGCCGTGGCGCAAACTGGTCGAGCGACGGAACCGTAAAGAGATCCGCCGCCGCTCGCATTAAGTGGACGTAAGATCGGGTCGTCTGCTGAGCCACGCGATGTGGGGTCCGCACCATTTCGTCGACCCAACCTTCGTCGACTCTCGTGTTCCGGCAGTCATCGCTCAATAACGGAACTGCCATGCACGGGATCCCCGCCAAGAGGATCTTGTCGATGGCTTTCTCCAACACGTTCAGGCAAGCTACGCCAATCACCGCATCGACGTACCCGCCGATGATGATCTTCATCACCACGGGTGACCCCTCAGCAACCAAAACGCGGTAACCCATCGCCTCGGCGGTGCCGCGGAAGTCGGCGATGCTGCAGGCACCGCACTTTTTGCAGTTCATGCCGAACTGATCGTAATCGGCGGGGCATCCCTCAGCGTGCTTGAGGCAGTGCGGCAACAAAAAAAGCCGTCGTTCGGGCGGAACCGACGCGACACCATCCCGCCAAAACTCACTGCTCAGCACCACCATCACCCAGCCCAGATAGGCCTCGGGCAAATCCAACCGCGACAACAGCTCACGCGAGATCTGTTCCAAAGCGTCTTTTGACAGCGGCGTGCCGCGATCGAGCCGACTCGCGACCAACGCACATTCCTTTCGCAACTGCTCTCTCAATTCCAAGCGATCGGGGACCGCCTTCAAATGGCTGGTCGAGCGGCGGCGGCGTGGCAGCGATTCATCTCGGCTATCGTCGGCGGCAGTCCGAACTTCACCGGGGGGCGCGATCGACAAAGCAAACTCTCTAGGTGGGGGACAATGGTGGGAGACCTGAAGCTCTTCACCGCGTATCGCGACGCTCCGATGTTAACACACCCAGAGCGGCACCGAGGGCCGCCATCGTGAAGATGGTCGGGTACAGCTTCTCGTAATACCACAGTTTGGCAAAATAAAAACCGATCGGCCAAGCCTCGTCGTGACCCCCGGCGCGAACGGCATCATCCAGAAACTCGACCCCACGGATTATAGCTGCACGCAACTTCTCCTCTCTACCCGCCCATGCAGGCTCGGTGGTGTCCACCACGTCGCCAAGCCCTCGAAGGCAAGCCGCCAAGCCTTCAACCGCGACCGCGGTTTCCTCAACGCTCGAACGCTTGGCGTCGCTCCCCCAATCCGCCCGTGGGCCCATCGAGGTGCCGCCACCCCATCCGCCGTCATCATTCTGACTCGTGAGGAGATACTCAGCGGCTCGAACGGCGAGTCGCCGCGTCTTCGGACTCGAAGCGATCGCCAGCAGCACGCGGCCGGTGCCATAGACGGGGTTTTCTTCATTGGGGTGGTCCTGGTTTCCGAACCACAGTGGGGACCAACTGCCATCCTCACGCTGGGTCGCCGTCAAAAACTTGATCGCCCGACGGCGGGCCTCGAGCAAGTCGTCTCGGTCACGTCTTTCGCCACTCTCCGTTTCTAGAGCCTTGAGTCGGACATCGACCGCGCGAACAAAATGTGCCGTGAGATCCGTGCTGCTGCGGTCAAACGGCAACTTCCCCCAACCCCGGCAAAACGTGGGAATTCCCCCGTCGCGATTCTGCAAACGGACCAACCAGCGAAACCCCATCCGCTGGGCCTCAGCCATCCGCGAGCCGGTGGCACTGCCCTGGAACCTGTCCTGGTACCGCTCAATCGCCAGCAGAGCCGCCGGCGTATCGTCCCCGTCGGGAACCGCGCCACTGAGGTCGGTCCAACCCCAACCGCCTGGGTCAGCCCCGGTGTAGGGGTGCCTCACGCGATGTTGACACGCGAGGTGCCAATCGATGAGCGAAGGCGTCAGCCAAGATTGATCATCGTCCGGGTCCGCAGAAAGCGCCGAAATAGCCAGTGAGGTAACCCAGGTGGCGAGATTCGTATCGATCGGCCACGACCCGTCCGCGCGAATCGATTCCTTCAAGAATGTGACGCAGCGGTTGGCGACCTGAGCGTCCCCTCGCCCACTGGCGGCCAAGCTCATCAGCACAAAGCTGGTCAGAGGCGTTGCCTCCAGAAAACCGCCGCTGGACGGTTGCATTCGCTCGAGCACACGCATCGTTGGCGCGACCGCTGCCGATCGCAAGGCACGAAGCGGCACAAACGCCTTGGGGCCCCGAAAATGATGGGCTTGGCCAATGGCCACCAACGCCGGAATCGCGTAGCTGACCACAGGCATCCGCAAAAACCGATACAGCGATCCGGGAAACACGGCGAATTCGAATGGCAACCGTGGGACCGACGACCAGGGGACCAATCCTGCGATCGCGAGGTTGGTCAGGATCGGCACGACGAATGTCTTGTCGCTTCCATAACGCTGCCGCAAGCCGTCCAAGCCGCCGGCACGGGTCAGGTAGCGATCGAGTCGAGTCACGTCCAGCCGCCGTGACGGGACGACATCGGTCTTCACCGGGGGTGGGAACGTCGACGGGGCTCGCTGGGCGAGTTCCAAGGCGGCACGAACCAGATAGCTGGTCGCAACGTTGCTGTGGCTCCGATCGGTGTCGCCAAAGCCCCCATCCTCGTTCTGTTGGAGCGAAAGGTAGGCGACTCCGCGATCGATCAACCGGCCGATCCCCTGCTCACCGCCAGGGCAATGCTGTCGCAGCGTCGCCAATGCACTGACGGCGGTCGCCGTGCTCAAAGCGGATGACGACAATTCGCCAGTCCACCACCCGCCGGGTTCTCGACACTCAAGCAGTTCACAACGGAGTCGATCGAGCGTTTCTCGAACCGAAGCGATGATCGTGTCAGTCATAACGAGTAGGCCGATCCCAATTTTTGCGGAAATTCCGTTGTGACGACAGATCTCCTCGGAATCCACAAGCTACGGTTCCCAAGGTCGGTGAAGGCAAAAGCAAGTACTTTCGGGCCTACACCCACGACCAAACCACACTACTTGTTGACCTGGATCGGACCGATGGAAAGTCTCGCGTCGAGTGACTCTAGCGGACTCTATATTCTGCTCGCGATCGTCGCGGCGGCCATGGTCGTCAGCGCAATCGTACAAGGCCTTTCCATGCGCGTGGCCTGCAGCCTTTGCGGAAAGGACGACGTCGGTTTCTTTTACGGCTCGACCGTCTCGTTCTTTGCCCCTCTCGGCGGAGCGGCCGTCGTGGTAGCGATCAGTTTGCTTTTTCGTCCTACCGGGCCTTGGGAATCGTTGCTGTATTCCATTGCCGGCGCCGTGACGGTCCTGTGCGTGATGCTTAGAGTCGACCCGCTCCGCGGTCTTGGCATTTACATCTTGTTTGGCTTGATCCTCGCCGTGACCTCGACCGTCCTCTGTGTGTTTGCTGCACTGGGCGTCGTGGCATGCGTTCCCGAGGACCAACTGCAAAAGTATGCCGGGCAGGCCAAGGGCACACTCGTCTCTCGGATGGGGTCACTGCAACGCAACGACAGCGCATTCGGCGACTCGCTCGATGGGGAGTCGTTGCAAGGGCTCTTTTTCAAATCGGACGATGCTGTCACACCGGTCGCACGATCGGGCGCGGGGGTACCAGCGGCAACCGACTCTCGCCTGCCGAAAACCCGTGAGAACCCAAAGATCTCAACCCCACCACTGATCGAGGCACTTCCCGAGGGTACCAAGAAGAATCCTTTTGTGCCGTAATCCGTGGAATGAGTAAAGGTCGCGCATCATTTGGCCGATGGTCGTTAAAGACAGCGCAACCGTTATTTCTCGCCTGACCGGTTTGGATATGAGAGCACTGCTTTGGCCAATGGCGTGGGGTCTGGCGACTCTCTTCGGTGGAGGCATCGACGCGGCCCGTGGTCAGACGCCGACCGCCGCGGGACAAGTTCAACCGTGGATGGCGCGCGGATTCCTTCCTGCCCCTGCATCTCACCTTGTCATTGAGCAACCGGTTCTGATCGCGCCCCAGGGTGGCCATGGCGGTTCGCGGGTCACACACGGCGCTGGGACGGCCGCTGAGTTTGCTCCGTTGCCGAGCGGCATGCAGCATGGCGACCGCTCAGACGGTCGCAGGTCCGACCATCACCCACACCTACCCATCCTCGCCAACAACGCCGGTCGCCCGGCCACGATCCCCGACGCGCAGCGAACGCCGCTGTGGAAGGCACCCTACTCCTACGGTCATTTTGGGGCGGCACCCCGGAGGCAATGGTCCCTTCATCACGGCCACCAACAAACTTACACGCAGTGGTCGCTTCGTTAGACTCCGTTTGAGTTGCGTTCTGCTACCGGAGACGGTCGATCGCCTGTTAGACTCAGGGTTGATTCGATCGTCCTCCTTTGTCTGCCGCATAGCTCCATGAACGCACCTTCCGCTGGCCCGACCCAAGCTCAAGCCGCAACTCTGTCAAACTCCCTCGTCCCCGAGCAAGGATGGCACTGCGGGCACTACTTCTATCGCTTTTGTCGAGACCGGCTAGATGACCTCGACGGTGCCGATGACTTCATCGAGGCACTCAACCCGACGGCATTGGGCGATCGCCCCGAGAGATTGCAAGGCTACATCATTAGCGGCCACAAAGCCGATTTCGGCGTGATGGTCATGGACCCCGATCCGTTGTTGGTCGATGCGGTGCATCAATCAATCCTTTCCGGACCGTTGGGCGTAGCGATCGAGCCGGTTTGGTCATTCGTATCGATCAGTGAGGTCAGTGAGTACGTCCCGACGGTCGAGCAATTTCGTGACGCGCTAATTCGCGAGGGCGCGATCGAGGGTTCGGCCGAACTTGAGGAGAAGGTTCAGGGCTACGCCAAACGGTTGCCGCTGATGAATCACCAGCGACTCAATCCTGAGTTTCCTGAATGGCCAGCGGCGTGCTTTTACCCGATGAACAAAAGCCGCGTGGTTGGGGCCAATTGGTTCACCGAACCGTTCTCTCACCGCCGTGCACTCATGGCCGAACATGCCCGCAGCGGAATGGCCTTTGCCGGGCGAGTCAGTCAGGCGATCACCGTCGGCGTGGGACTCGACGACTGGGAGTGGATGGTGACGCTCTGGGCACGCAATCCTGAATACTTGAAGGAGATCGTCTATCGGATGCGGTTTGACCAGGCGAGTGCCCAATACGCGGAGTTCGGACCTTTCTACACGGGATATCGCGCGACCCCCGAAGAGATTTTGCAGCATTGCCGCATCCTGCTCTAGGGCGACTCAAAGCACGCCGATCGCGATCCCTTTCAAAAAGCGTTCAAGTAGAGTCCTTCGGCGGCGATGAATGCCTCCACGGCATGGGGCACGCGGTACCGAATTCGCTTCCCGGTAGCCACACGATGTCGTATTTCGCCACTCGAGAGCTCGATCATCGGAACCTCCAGTTCAGCCGCACGGATTTCGTTCGTCCGTTCGGGGGACGCTAAACCTTCGAGCACGCTCCAATCGATCGGTGGCTCCCCGCCACGGCGGAAGACGCAGGGGAGGACCTCACTCAAAAGGTCCGCCGGCCGATGCCACTGACGAAGCGAGGCAAAGGCGTCACGCCCCATCAAAAGAAAAAACTCGTCCTGCGGGCGCTCGTCCTTGAGCTGCCGTACCGTGTCGATCGTGAAGCTGTTGCCGCCACGCCGTATTTCACGAGGATCGACGACGAGAACCGCATCACCACCGATCGCGAGCCCGAGCATCGCCAATCTCTGTTCGTCGCTGCCGACAGGCCCGTGTGGTTTCAGTGGCGACGTTGCCGTCGGGATCAGGAGCACCTGATCGAGTTGCAACTGCTCCCTCGCCGACTCCGCCATCCACAGATGGGCCAAATGGATTGGATCAAATGATCCGCCAAAAATACCGACTCTCATGGTTGTCTATCGATTCAGTCGACCCCTTTTCGGATAGGCTCTCACGGAGCACGATACCACCGGCGGCCTTCGGATGCCGCGGGCCGTGACCACGATTCGAATGCGAGTGAAGCCAAGGAGCCCACGTGTGAGACCATCGGATTGCCTGGTCCAGCCGCTGAAGTGGCACGGCGGCAAATTTTACTTGGCCCCAAAAATCATCGCTCTGATGCCGCCGCACGTCCACTATGTCGAGCCATTCTTTGGCGGCGGCTCGGTGTTGCTGAACAAATCCCCCGACGGGGTTTCGGAGGTTGTCAACGACGTCCACAAAGAGTTGACCACCTTTTGGCGAGTGCTTCAGGATGAATCGAGCTTCGAGAAGTTCAAACGTGTGATCGATGCGATGCCGTTTTCTCAAGTCGAATGGGAAGCGGCCCGATGCGAAAGCGATGATCCGATCCGCAGGGCGATCAATTTTTTTGTGCTCTGTCGCCAATCGCGAGCGGGTAAATTGACCAGCTTCGCAACGCTCAGTCGAAATCGAACGCGGCGTAAGATGAACGAACAGACCTCATCGTGGATGACAACGATCGAGGGCCTCCCCGCGGTTGCCGCCCGACTCAAACGTGTCGTCGTGCTCTGTGACGATGCGGTCAAGGTGATCCGCTCGCAGGACGGACCCAACACGCTGTTCTACCTCGACCCTCCCTACGTCCACGAGACCCGCGTCACCACGGCCGATTATGACCACGAGATGACGAGTGACCAGCACCTTGCGTTGCTCGAGACGGTCGTCGGCTGCGCAGGCAAGGTGATGTTGTCAGGATATCCCAACGAAGTTTACGACCGCCATTTGAGCGATTGGAATGTCGTCGACATCGAAATCGACAACAAGGCATCGAGCGCCAAAGAAAAACCGAAAATGATCGAAAGGATCTGGATGAATTTCCAGCCGCCCACGTCGCATGAGCAAGTAGAGCGCTGGCTGCTCCCTTAGTTCCCCATGTTGACATAGAGGGTCAGATTGTGCGTCGCTCGCCCACCGGCGACGATATCGGGGCGGCCATCGCCGGTTAGATCTCCGACGACCAAGTCTTCCGTCGCCATCCCACCGGAATCGATCACCTGCCGCTCCCACCGTGTACCTGATGCGTCGACTGCCCGGTAGGCAATCACGCCAAATGTTCCGGGCGTATCGCTGTGTCCGAAGACGATTTCGTCTCCCCCATCCCCATCCAAATCGGCGGTCCAGACGGCGTGACCTCGTTGGAACCCATCATCGATCACATGACGTTGCCACTCTTCACCGTCGCGGTCAGGCGGGAGGTAGATCACGAGCATGGTTCCGTGCATCGGTTCGACGGTCACCAGGAAAGGATTTCCGCCGCGAAGCCTACCCGATTTGATCTCTCCGGCACCGCTGAGGTCTGGGCTATCGCCGATCGCGCCAGCTCCCAATTTCGTTCGTGACCAGTTCTCGCCATCTCGCCAAACGCGATGAATCCCTTCGCGGCTGGCCGTCAAGGTTTCCATCGGCTGCATGGATGGGTCACCCGAATCACCCTTGGGCAGATGCCAGTGGTTGTGCATTCGGTTGAGGCCATCGTCCATCACGGTCATCGGCCAGCGATCCTTGACGGGGTCTTCGGGTATTTCGAAGGCAAGCAAACGAACGCCATCACCTTGGCTCGCGTTCAACGGGGACACGACCAATTGCGGTTTTCCTTTCCCGAGAACGTCCGCGAAACGCATTCGATGGACCCACCGCTCATCGGCAATGAAATGGACATTCCATGGCTGGTCGAGCGACGCAGATCGGGTCAACCAGTAGACCGTTCCGCCCTTGGTCCAACCGGCACCCAAGGCAAAATCGATCTGCCCATCGCCGGTGATGTCACCCGCCTCGATACACACATTATCCAGCGGCGTTTGGTCCGCGATAATGATTCGCTTCGACCATGATGGATTTTGGTACCAGAGCACGCGATTCTCGGTGACGGCCACGATATCCTTCTTGCCGTCGCCATCGACATCGGCGAGCGTTACCGCGTAACAGACCTTGCCAATATCGGCATCAATCACCCGCTCCACAAAGCGTGGAAACTCGGCGGTTGCGCGGTTCTTGGCACCATCTGCCTCCGTCGCATCTTTCAGACCCGTCGCCTCAGCCTGTCCCGTGACCTCGGCGACCATTTTGAAAAAGCCCCGCTTTCGCTCGCTGCTCGTCGACCAATTGACCGGGACCGACTGGTACCCCTCATCGAATCCTTCGTCCTTCATTCGATAATCAAAGTAGCCCCACGAAGCGTATGCCTCGATCGCCGAACGAAAGTTGTTTTGCGGTTGGTCAAAATCGAAGTGGTCGTCCTCGTTGAATAGAATCGGCATCGGCCGATATCCGTCAACTTCTCTGGTTTCTCGCACCATCTCGCCGATCCGTTTGGGGTCGCGGACCCCATTGCCGTGAAGCAGAAGGAAATCCGACTCGCGCACCACATTGGGTCGTGGAACCGTGCCTCCCCCGTAACTGGTGCTGACCAGCAGTCGGTGCCCCTTCTCGATCGACCGCTCGCGGGCTCGTCGGATCAATTCATGAACGCGATCCGGCTTCAGGATCTCATGGTCGTAGGCGCGGACGTTGCACTCATTGTTGATCTCCAACAACACATTTCGGTACTTTCGGTCCACCAACCAATCGACCGTGGCATCGACGCCCGCGATGACCGCCTGCTCATCGGTCAAGCGTTGATCTTGACCGAAATAGTAGATGCCTAGGATGACCGCCATACCCAACTCATCGGCGCGGTCGAGAACACGAGTCAGTCGGTCCATGAAGACCGGTTCGAGACTACCATCGTCGTTAAGGGCCGAATTGTGCCAGGGCTGTGTTTTGGAATAGCCCTCGGGACTGCCACCCTGCAGGTTGATGGTGACACCGAGCAACCCGGCGCGACGCCAACCAGGCATCTCGGCAATGAACTCCGACACATTTCTCTGCGGATCCCACTTTCCGGTGTCGGGATAATTCCATCGTGATCGCGTCTCGGGATTGCGGTCATCAAAGATCGCTTGGACCATTCGGCTGTTGAACAGGAGACCCTCGATCCGATTCCCCTCCCACTTTCGACCCTCGTAGGTCGGCGAGCCATTGATCAGAAACTTTTCTCCCTCGATTTCTACAACCGTCGATCGAACCGGTTGGGCGGTCTGTGCCCAAAGCGGTAGGGGAGTCCAGAGAAGGACGAGTGCGAAGAGAGTGTGGCGGCTCACGATGTGGGTCTCCGGCGAAAGTGGGCGGGAATCCCTCATCGTATCGATTGGCAGAGACGCAAATCAGCTGGGGCGCGGACACCGCGCCGTGGCCTTCTGCCCGGCGAGGACGGTAGCCGCCAGGTCGATTCGGGGATAACGTTTTGGCGGCCAATGGGTCATGCTGTCTGCTGTGGGAGCCGATTCGGACACCAGCAGTCGACCGCACTGGGTTGGCGGGGCGCCATGTGCTAAGAGCACTTCACAGAATTCCATGTCAACGGACGCGTTTGCTAATCGAGACGATTCCGGGCGAGAGCCGTCCGAATCCGCCGCTGGAGGAACCCAGCGAGAACTGTTCGAAACCAACCCGCCGCCTTGGGAGATGCCGGTCGAGCCGAAGGTATCGCTTGCCACCGTGGTCTTCGCCGACGCTCCTCATGGGCCGCTGGACTACCGAATCCCGCTCGACTTGATCGACAAGATCAAGCCCGGAATGCGACTGCGGGTGCCGCTGGGTCATCGCAAACAACTCCTGACCGGTTGGTGCATCGACGTTCGCTCCGGCGTCGCCGGATCAAGCAAGTTTCGCGACCTGGTTTCGCGGATGGATGACGAACCGCTGTGCGATGTGGCGCTGGTCCGATTGGTCATGTGGATCAGCCACTACTACCAGGCACCCTCTGGTCAGGTGTTCGACGCCTTGATTCCCGCCGGCGTGCGGTCGGCCGCGGGGACTCGCCAACAGACGTACTTCACGCCCGCGGCAACAGCCCTCGACGACAGGGTTGTGGATGCCCTGCCTGTCAAACAGCAGAGCGTGCTTCGGCACTTGATCGCAGCGGCGCGTCCGATGACATCCGCGGAACTGATGATCCACGCTGACTGCACCGAGGACCCGGTTCGTCGACTGAAAAAGAAAGGACTGCTCGAAGCGGAGGTCCGCCGTGTGATGTCGGGTCACACTCAAATAATCGCCAACGAGAGGGATGCCACTAGCGAAACCATCGACACCTTAACGGACGAACAGGCGGCCGCGCTCCAACGGGTCATCGCTGCCATCGATTCGGGGAAGCCGCAAACAATGTTGTTGCACGGCGTCACCGGCAGCGGGAAGACGGAGGTCTACATTCGCGCGATCCGCCATGTCGTTCGCTTTGGACGCGGCGCGATCGTGTTAGTCCCCGAGATCAGCCTCACGCCACAAACCCGAGCACGCTTTGAGAGCCGATTCGACGGCGTCGCGGTGCTGCATAGCCAAATGTCACCATCCGAAAGGCACTTCCAATGGCAACGGATCCGATCGGGCGAAGTTCAGGTTGTCGTCGGGCCGCGAAGCGCCGTTTTCGCGCCGCTACCGAGACTCGGGCTGATCGTGATCGACGAGGAGCACGACGGGTCCTTCAAGCAGGACACGCAGCCTCGCTACCACGCACGGCGCGTCGCGCATCACCGGGCGGGACTGATGGGGATTCCCCTGCTACTGGGTTCGGCGACCCCGAGCCTTGAGTCATGGCACGCCGCTCGCAGTGGTCACGCCGAGCTGTTGCGGATGGACCATCGGATCGAGAATCGACCTCTACCGACGGTCCGTCTGATCGACCTCAGGCAACGCGAGGAACGTGGCTCGGGGGCCATCAGTCGTCCCTTGGCGACCGCCATGAAAGAGACGCTCGACATGGCGGATGGCCAGGTGTTGTTGCTGCTCAACCGACGCGGATTCGCGACGACGATCCAGTGCCCGGCGTGTGGCCATGTGGTCGCCTGCCCCGATTGTGAAATGCCGCTGACGCATCATCGCGATGGAAGCAAAGCGGTCTGCCACTACTGCGACTACACGATTGCGACACCGCCCTGGTGTCCGGCTTGCCGCTTCGACGGCATTCGGTACGGAGGGCTCGGCACCCAGCGTTTGGAAGTGGAGGTCAAGGCTCGTTTTCCCGACGTGTCGGTCGCTCGCATGGACAGCGACACGATGAGAAAACCCGGCAGCCACCAACGCGTCCTTTCCGCCTTTCGCTCGGGCGAAATTCGTATTTTGCTCGGCACCCAGATGATCGCCAAAGGACTCGATTTCCCGAATGTCTTGCTGGTTGGCGTAATCAATGCCGACAGCGCCCTGCACTTTCCTGACTTCCGCGCCGCGGAGCGGACCTTCCAACTCGTCACTCAGGTCGCGGGACGAACCGGCCGAGGAAGTCGCGGTGGGCAGGTGATCGTGCAGACGTACTCGCCGGATCACCCCGCGATCATCGCCGCGTCGAGGCATGATTACCAGCGGTTTGCTGAAGGCGAAATGGTTCAACGAGAGAAATTTGCCTACCCACCGTTGGGAAGTGTGGCCCGAATCATCATTCGCGGCGCGATCGAGGAAACAACCGAAGCCTTCGCGAACCAAATGCTCGGCTACCTCGAAGCGGCCCGAGGGAAACTCGGTAGCCAAGTGCGAATCCTTGGCCCGGCGCCCCCGCCGATCTCCAAACTCCGCGGAAAGTATCGCTTTCATATCCTGATGCAATCGCTCGATAACCGCATGCTTGGCGAAACGATTCGCGTTGCGACGGCCGCTCTGCGACCGCCCGTCAAAGAAGACATCCAGTACGTCATCGATATCGACCCGAACGACATGCTCTAGACTCACGCCGTTGAAACGGCATCGGTCGAGTTGGGCCCGCTCCGATCGATTGCTCCTGAGGTCGCGTTGGCCCAGACGTTGATGGACTTGAGTTCGGCAGTCCCCATCAGCGTCGCGAACGGGACATCGGCGGCATCGTGACCGTCGGCGATCCGCACCAAACCCGAGATGGGTGCTAACCGAGTGGCGTCGAAGAGATACCACCGCTCGCCAAGGTACGCTTCGAAAAACCCGTGAAAATCGGGCGGTTGAAGATTGACCGCGTAACCGCTGACGTACCTCGCAGGAATGCTGAGCCCGCGGCAGAGCGAGATCGCCAGATGGGCAAAGTCGCGACAGACACCCTGTCGCTGCACCAGCACATCACGCGCGGTCGTCCGCGAATCGGTCGATCCGGGGGTGTAGGCGATGTGATTGAAAGTCCAATCGCAGATCGCGCTAACACGGGAGTATCCCGGCGCGAGTGAACCAAACTCGCCCATGGCAAAGTTGTAAAGCATGTCCGATTCGCAGAAGCGACTCGGGTTCAAGTAAGGCAAGACCTCGGGCGGAAGTTCCCGATAGGGTTGTTCGGTCAAATTCTGAGCGGGGTCAACTTCGGCATTCAAGTTGACGACTCCCTCGTGATGGAGGTGAAAATCACAGGGCTCCAACCGAACGCGGTGGACGCGATTTCGGCTCAGTCCCAGTTCAAAGGTTTCGAGCGGGACGCTAGGCGATAGTTGAAGCAGTTCGTTGACAATGAATTGGCGGTCGGTCTTGGCCGCCATGAGATTGAACAGAAACGTTGTGGGGGCTGTTATCTCGTAGTGCAGATCACAGCCAAACGCGATTTCACTCATGATTTGCTTCCGAATTCGACGCGGATGGGAACTGAAACAGCGGCCCAAAATGCTCAAACGGAAATTCGTTGAGCGCTTCGGCCAAGGTTTGATGCCACCATTTGCCAACCGCATCGAGATCTATCGCTTCATAGCGATGTTGATGGGTGGTTCGGCTGTCGGCATCGCATACAAGGACATCCAATGGGTAACCGACGTCGGTGACACTCGCCGTCGTCGCATCAAACGCAAGAAAAGCCAACGCCGTCGCCTGAGGCAACGGCGTCTCGCCCGTCAATAACCGGTCGAGGATCGGCTTGGCGTAGTGTGTACGGCCGATCACAAAATACGGCGAGTCATCTGTCGACTCGATCCAGTTCCCCTCGGGGTAGATGTAATACATTTTTGGCTGCGAATCGCCCGCCAGTTGACCGCCGAGGATCGCATGGAGGTTGAATGCGAGGTTGCTCGATGCCAGTGACGGACCGTCCTCGGACCGAACGCGTCGCAACTCCGCACCGAACTGATTGGCCAGCTCGAAAAGATGCTCCAGCGGCGTTTCGGATTTCGCGAGTTCTTGGTCGAGGTAGGTAACGACTTTATCGCGCACCGAACGCAACCCAGAAGTCATCAACCACCACTGGTTGCCATCAATCCGCGCGGACGCGATTTTGGCTCGCGTCAGGTGCTCTTCACCTTTCACGATTTTGGTGTCGGCCAGCGCGATCAGCCCCTGGGATACTTTGATTCCGATACAAAAAGTCATGGGTTCGTGTCTTATCACTCCG
>JBGTCJ010000451.1:0-5213 GCA_041748895.1 Pirellulaceae bacterium | reverse complement strand
CGACGCCCATTTCGCTGAGGTGATTGGCCTGTTTCTCGATCACGGCCAAGTTCAACCCGCCGTGATCGTCAAACGGTGTGTGAACGGCGGCAACCAAGCCTCGCAATTGAGGGGACATCATTTTTCAGGCTCTTTGAGGGGGACGCTGGAAGCTGGGGTTCGTGCGAAAAGAAATCGTATCTCGGCAGGTTACGTGTCGTCGACATCCTCGTCGACTTGTCCGCTCATCGACGCAATCAGCAAGCGGTGCTCGGTCCACCGCTCGGCTGGGCGGATGTCGATCATGCGACCCCGAAACATCACACCAATGGTGTCACAAAGCGCTAGAAGTTCTCGGAAATAGCTGCTCACGAACAGAATCGCGTGACCCTCCGCAGCTAATTCGCCCATCAAGCGATAGATCTGTGCCTTCGTTGCCACATCCACGCCACGTGTCGGCTCATCGAGCAGAAGGCAGATCGCCTCCTGATGCAGTACGCGAGCCAGTGCGACTTTCTGCTGATTTCCGCCCGATAGGCTCGCTACGCTTTGGGCCGGATCGCGCGTCTTGATGTCGAGTTGACGCAGTCGGTCCTCGGTCGCCCGCCGGCGGCGCGTGTCGTTCAACCAACCCCACCGCGAATAGGGCTTCAAGCGGCTGAGCGTTAGGTTGTCCTGGATCGAAAGGGTCTGCGCCAAACCCTCCAGCTTTCGATCCTCGCTGACCATGGCGATCCCGTGGGTCATCGAGTCGCGGCTGTGGCCGGTCAATCGCTTTTGGTTGATCGTGCAATAACCCGATCGCGGTCGGTCGAGGCCAGCAATCAACCGGAGCGTTTCCGTGCGGCCCGCACCGATCAAGCCGGCCAGCCCGAAAATCTCCCCGCGCCGAACCTGAAACGACACCGACCTCGGATCAACGCGGCCGCTGAGTTGCTGAACGTCCAACAGCAAGCCCTGCGGCGTGTGCTCAACCTGCGGAAATAATTCATCAACCTTCCGCCCGACCATCAACTCCACAATCTCGGTTTCGCAGGTGTCGCCCAATTCGCCCGTTCCGGCGACTTCTCCATCGCGAAGGACCAAGTAGGAATCGCAGATTTCACGAATCTCTTCGAGAAAATGGCTGATGTAGATCACCGACATCCCTTGACCGGCCAGAACTCGAACCGTGCTGAATAGTCGCTTCACGTCGTCGGCGGCCAGCGAGCTGGTCGGTTCATCGAGCACGAGAACTCGCGCCTTGCCAAGCAGCGCTCGGGCGATTTCGACGAGCTGCTGCTGGCCAATGGATAGCGTTCTGACCGGTTTGCTGACGTCGAGGTCACCATGTCCCAATCGCTCGAGAATTTCCCGAACGCATTCGCCTTGGCGCCGGCGATCCAGTAGCCCGGGCCCCAGCGTTTTTTCCTGGCCAAGCATGACGTTGTCCTCAATCGAGAGGTCGGGACAAACGCTCAACTCTTGATAGACAATCGCGATTCCGGCTCGCCGAGCTCTTTCAGGACTGCCCGCGACGAGCCGTTGCCCGGCGATCTGGATCGTCCCCGAATCGGGCCGGACCGCCCCGCTGAGGATCTTCACCAAGGTGCTCTTGCCAGCGCCGTTTTCGCCGAGGAGGGCAAGCACCTGTCCGGGTCGGAGCCGCAGATTCGCGCTGCGAAGCACCCAGTGCCGGCCGTATCGCTTGCCCAAATTCTCCGCGATCAACGAATCCGCCACACCCGTCGATTGCTCGCTGGCTTCCGGCTCGGTGCTTCGATGCGACTCGGCTGAGTCCGGCATTGGCTCCACGTTTAAACCCGCTCTGGATTGAGCAAGCGTTGAATCTCCTGCGAATCGATATTTTCCTTGGTCGCGACGTAGACACCGGTATCGACGAAGGATTCGACCTGCTCGCCTCGCAACTGCTTGACCATGGCTTCCACGGCCAGGTATCCCATTCGCACCGGATCCTGCAGGACGATCGCCGACATTCGTCCGTCGCGAAGGGCCTCGCTCATCGCCTCGCTCGAATCGAAACCGACGAACACGACCTTCCCCGCGAGTTTGCGGTCTTCGAGTGCCCGGAGCACACCTTCTGCGTTCGGTTCGCAAACGGCAAAAATTCCATCGACCTCATCGGCGTAGCGATTCATCAACTGCTGCGCCTTGTCCATTGCAGACTGCGTCGTCGTTCCGGCGTACTGATCGCTGCTGATCACGCGAATGTTGGGGTAACCCTCGATCGTCTCGAGGAACCCTTGCTCACGCTGGTGGGTGCTATCGCTGCCTTGGTTGTAGCGCAGCAGGATCACGTTCCCCCGCTCACCCAGTCGCTCCGCCATCGCTTGTGCCGCAAGTTGTCCACCGCGGTAATTGTCGGTCGCCACGTAGCTTACGAAATCCGACTCGTCGCTGGCCAGACCGCTATCAAAAATGACCACTGGAACGCCACCGCGAGCCGCTTCCTTGACCGGACGAACTAACGCGTCAGCATCCAAGGGGGCCAGACAGATCCCATCGACTCGCTTGTTGACGAAACCTTGCAGCACCTTGATTTGCTCGTCGCGGTCGCTCTCTTTTTGCGGTCCGCGCCACTGGATTTCGACCCCGTAATCCTTCGCCGCCTGGCGTCCGCCGAAGTGGACCGACTTCCAGAAAATATGGGTCGTTCCCTTAGGGATCATTGCGATCTGCAGCGGTCGGTCCGAAGCAGCCGTCGAATGCGTCTGCTGCTGGGCGGGCGGCGGTTGGCAACCCACGACCAACCCCAAAACGATAGAGAGGAAAAGCAAACGCACAGGAACGTCTCCAAGAGGGAGCGGGCGAGAAATACCGCCGGTTGCGAGTCAGCGGCTCCGGACCTGCGAGTTTACACCCCACAGGGGGTCATGTCGTGCCCTAGAGCCGTTCATTCAAACGGGGGTGGTTCTTGATGGAGCATGGCTAGCGCGTTGGCCGCCGCATGTTGCTCGGCATCTTTCTTGTTGTTCCCCCAAGCCGGATGGAACTCTTGATCGTCGATCACCGCAACGACGCGAAATCGCTTCCGATGATCGGGGCCCGATTCGGTCACCAACCGGTAGTGCGGTGTGCTCGCCCGCTCTCGCTGCGCGAATTGTTGGAGCGTCGACTTAAAATTTCCGCCCCCACGCCCCTCAATCGCCTGCCGCACTTCTTCGGCCATCCAGTTGCGGACCCTCGCTTCGATGACTTCCAAACCCGCGTCGAGGTAGATCGCGGCAACGATCGACTCGAACACGTCGCTAACGAGCGATTTGGGGAAACTCCGATTCTTTGTCACCCCACGGCCCACCACAAGGCAGCGGTCCAGTCCGAGCTTGCACGCCACTCGACCACACGAGCGGCGACTGACCACCGACGATTTGATTTTGGTGAGATCTCCCTCGCTGTACTCCGGATAGGCCTCGTAAAGCCAGTGACAAACGACCATCCCCAGGACGGCGTCACCGAGGAACTCGAGCCGTTCGTTACTCGCCAAGCGATGAGATGCCCCGGATGCGTGCGTCAAAGCCGCGTGGAGTAGACGAATGTCGCGAAAACGATGGTCGATGATTTGCTGACAGAGCTCGAGCTTCTGTTCGATACCCTCGAGCGCACCGATCGATGAGGTAGCCCCGTCATCGTCTTCGTTGGCCACCTGGTAGTCATCGAGCGCCGCACCATAGGCGCGGCGGGTATCGCCGAAGTTGTTGCCAACCGCGTCGCTCACGGAAGCCGCCTCGACCGGCGGAACGTCTTTCGCACGCCCATCGGTCGGAGGAGCGGATTCGGATTGCATTCGATTTCGAACTCTTCATCGCGTCCAAACATCGGACGCCTGCCACTGGTCCGGCCGTTGCGGCCAAAAAAGACGGCTAACGGATCGCCACCTGGCTCCAAAATATCGGGCCGGTCTCGGATTGGCCACTCCACTTTCTTGATCGCTGACCGGACTTTAGTGCGCGCCCGGTCCGGCCTGGCGCGTCATGCGACCGGCGTCCGCCACCGCCTTGGGGTCGCGGAGTACGAAATAGTGACCATGGTCCGCTGTCACGATCACCGCGGTGTCGTCCCATAGCCCATGCTGGTCGATCCAATCCAAAAGCTTCCTCAGCGCTGCATCTCCGCCGATTGCCGCGCCGATCGAATTGTCGACATTATTTGCGTGGTTGGCCCAATCGACGTCGCCCGCCTCGACCATCAACCAAAACCCGTTGGGGTTGTTTGACAACACGGCTAGCGCCGCAAGGGTCATATCAGCAAGCGTCGGATTCTCCGAGATGTCCGCTGGGCGATACGACTTCCCTCCGCTGCCGTCGATCGTCGGATTGTAGTTGCCGTCGGCCGTCGCAAATGGCAGGTGCCCGTCCGCGGCGCCGAAGACCGCAAGGAGACGAGCTTGCTCATGCACCGCACGTGCCGCCGCCGCCATCAAGACATCCGACCCGACCTCCCCGGGCGTGCGCTGAGTCACGACGTATCGGCCCCCGGATTCGAGCGATACACGCATCAGGTCCGATGGATCGTAAAATTCTCGCCCTGGAACAAAGTTGGCTCCCTGCTTGGCATCGGCCCATTTCTCTTCACCCCATCCGCATCCGATCAGGACATCGACTCCCGGCAGAGGGTCGTTGCGATGCGAAATCGAAGGCAGACCGATCAGGTCGCGAGTGATGTCCTGGTAATCGTCGCGATAAACGTTGTGAGCGTAGGCGGCCGCGGCGGTCGCGTGGCTGATCGGGACCGTGGTCACGACGCCGATGGCGAAACCACGATCTCGTTGTAGTTGATGAGCAATCGTTTCGACGCGGTTTCCCGCGACGTCAAAGTTGATTGACCCGTTATAGGTCTTGATGCCGGTGGTCATGCTCGTGGCCGATGACGCGCTGTCGGTCACGGCATGCGGCATGGAGCGATCGAGTCCGATCAAGTAATCCCGCTGAGGCGGTCGGTCCCACGGCGTCCGTCCGCCTCGATCGGGGTCGTATCCGCCGGTCGCCGGTGCGTCACCTCCAAGCACCGTCTGCGAATTCACGTCGGTTGTGACTTTGGCCAGCCTTGGTGAGGTCACGAAATAGCCAAAATCGGTTTCGACGCCGCGATAATCCTGAAACGACAATCCTTGACCACGTCCCGATTCGTAAGCGACTTCGCCGTTGACAAACAGCGAAGTCATGTAAGTCGTGTCCCAATCCATCCCATCGAAGACGACCAGGACGATGTTCTTCTTGCCGTCGGCGATCGCCAGC
>JBGTCJ010000450.1:0-5820 GCA_041748895.1 Pirellulaceae bacterium | reverse complement strand
GAGGACGCGGAGCTCCTGAACATGATTCATGATCAAGGCGCATTCTGCATGGCGGGAACCTCGCGAAACCTTGACCGGGAATTGCTCATCGCTCGCCCGGAAGCGAGGGCGGACTTGGCAAAGCAGTACCGAGCCCGGTTGGCTTTCGGCGTGGACCTAATCGAAACCGATCTTCCCGTCGAGGTTGCCGGCCTCGTCTACGCCGCTCCGCAAATTCCAGAGTCTAAGGCGAAGTTTCTCCTGCCCGCTAAACCCAATCGCTAAAGGCATCTCGGACTTCACGAGATGCGATCAACCAACCCACGGAAGAAACCAAAAACCAATTGTGTCAGTGGTGGACGTGTTGGAAGGCGGGGTGTTCGCTTTTGCCCTCGGCGAGCACGTAAGAGAGCAGGTCGAGAATCTGCTCCTTGTCGAGCGCGTTGAGCAAGCCGGCGGGCATGGCGGAAAGCGCGGGGCGCTGCAGGGTGATGTCGCTCTTGGCAATCTTCTGCACTTGCTCCGCCGTGGGTCCCGTCTGGATCGTGACCGTGGTCTGGTCCTCGCTGAGCACAATTCCCGTGAGGACATTTCCGTCCTCAAGCAGCAGGGTGAAGTTGCGATACTTCTCGTCGATCGACCGCGAGGGTTCGAGTATCTCCTGCAAGACCATTGATGCTTCGCCGCGATACTTCTTCACGACCTCTTCGAGATTCGGCCCGAAGGCAAGCTCTGCCGGCCCCGGTTGATGGCACTGAGCACAGGCGAGCGTGGTGAACAGTTCCTTGCCGCGGGCATAACTGCGATGCTGGCTCACGCGGGTCAAGTCGGCGGTGAAGTCGGCGAGCTGCCACTGGGTCAAGGTCGCCGCTGGTTCGGGGTTTTCCTCAAGGTACTTTTTGGGATCATCGGCGACGATCAGCACGCCGCGCATGATCAGGTGGTGGCCGGGGAAGGAGCAGATGTAGGGGTAGGCTCCCTCGGTCATCGGCGCCGTGAATTCGATGACCTCCTCCAAGCCATGATTCACGAGCTTGCTGGCCCAGAGGATGTCAGGGCTTTCGGGTACGAACCCAACCTCAAAGCCTTTGGCACCCAGCGCGATGGCTTTCTCGCCGACCTCGTTGGCCTTGCCAGGATTCACGAGCAGGATGTTGTGCGGCATGAAGTCCGGGTTGGCAAAGATCAGCTTGATCTTCTTGCCGGGCTTGACGGCAAATCGCGTCACGTCGTAGGCCATCTTTTCGGGTACGGTGGCGATGCGGACGGTGGTAAGCGCCGGTGTGTCGCTAAGGATGCCGGATTTCTCCGCGGCCAACTCCTCGATGCCCGGGATGACACCACCGCGGGTGGACGTCGCGACATTGAACCACAGGTGTTTCACGGTTTCGGCGGCGATCCGCGCGTGCGGCTCGGGTGACTGGAGCAACTGGTCGAGCAATCCCGGGTTTTTGACATTGTGCTGCTGGTGGACCCAGAGCGCCTCCAGCAGGTGATGCGCGTGCTCCTTTTTGTTCGGATCGAACTGTGTCATCCAGTTCTGTGTCGCGGCGATGACGTCACCTGTGTTGCGTGCGCTCAATTCGATGCGGGTGCGGTGCCGCACGCCGTCCACGGGGTGCTTGAGATTCTCGAGCAACGCGGGAATGGTTTGGTCGGCGATGGCAACAGGGTCTTGCAGTGGACGGCCCGTGGCGGTCACGCGGTAAATGCGGCCGTGCTGATGGTCACGGTTCGGGTCGCGGACGTTGTGTTGCATGTGGCCAATGATGACGTTGTGCCAGTCGGCGACGTAAAGCCCGCCGTCCGCACCGAAGATCGCGTCGGATGGCCGGAAGTTTTTATCGCCGCTCATCAGCAGCCCGCGCGACTTGTCCTCGGTCGAGGTGCCGTCGGCGTTTACAACGGCAACGGTGAGTTCGTCTCCGGCAGGCTCGCCCCAGACGGCGCCGGTCTCGGCGTTGCGAGCCAAATCGTATTGCTTGATTCCGAGGAAGCCGATCACGTTGCAGATCAGGAAATCGCCCTGCATCGCTTCCGGGAAATGCGCGCTCGAGACGATCTCGCTCGCGGTGACGGGGCGCACCTCCTGCTTGAGCAGCGGATGCATTTTGAACCCGTCGCCATCAGGTCGCACCTGAAACGCACGACCGCCGGTTCCGTCGGTGGCGTAGTGGTAACCCCAGTCATCGAAAGCGATGCCGTGCGGGTTGGGCCTGTTGTCCGCGTGCATCGCGATCGTGAAGCGGCGTGGGTCGAAGCGATACATCGCGCTCGCGCCGGTTTGGAGCGACGTCCCCCATGGATGCTCGTGGTTGTGCTGCATGAAGACGCCGCTCTGCCAGTAGATGCCACCATCGGGCCCCATGATGAGATTGTTCGCGCCGTGGTGCGTGTCGGACGTGTCGAGTCCCTGCAGCATGATGATCCGCAGGTCGGCCTGGTCGTCGCCATTTGTATCCTTGAGGTAAATCAACTCCGACATACAGGTAACGAGAACCCCGCCGTTCCAGAATTCAAAACCGAGTGGATTCTGCACCTTCGCGAACTCCGTCACGCGGTCGGCTTTTCCGTCGTGGTCGTCATCGTGAAAGATCAGAAGCGCGTCATTCATGGGTTTGAGCGGTTCCCATTTCGGATACGTCGGCCAAACACTCGCCCACAGCCGTCCGCTGGTATCCACCTGCAACTGCACCGGATTGACGAGTTGAGGGAAACGCGATTCGTCGGCGAAAAGATTGACCTCGAAACCTTTGGCCACCGCCATGTGCTGGATAGCTTCCTCCCCGCTGATGTAACGAAGGACACCTTCCTTCGTCGCGTTGGAACTACTGCTGCCGCCGCCAACGTTCGAGATCACCGCAATGGGCTCGGGGACGTTTGAGTCGTCGACGCGAAAGTCTTCGCCTCTCGCACGCGCCCAAACGCGCTGATCGCGATTGGCGGTCATTAAGTCGAGCATCGACAACTCGTGCTGCAGCACCTCGGCATTGGTTTGTTTGTCCACGAAGGCCAGCGTCGATCGTCCGCCCCAAATGTCGTTTCCGTCGGAGGCCCGGTATCGATTGTGCCAGTGCTTGCTCTTGTCCATCACCGACTCACGCAGCGGCTCCAACGAGCCTGAGGCATTGACGTGCCTGCCCAGCAGCGCGGCCGCAATCACCTCGGCGAGTTGACGGTTTCCCTCCTCGGTCAAATGCACACCATTGATGGTGAGCGGATGGGGTGCGGCCTTGAACAACTCCTGCGTCGGATGGAACAGATCCACATACGCGACCCCGGCTTCCCTCGCGGCAGCCGCGGTGGCCTGGGCGTATGCCTCAAGCTGAATGTTGTGCGCCTTTCCATCGGGCAGGTTGGGATTGCGGGTGTCCTCGTGCGCGATGGGGCTGAAAAGGACGATACGTGGAAAGGACTTGCCATTGGGCCGGGCGGCGCGCGCGAAGCGGACGAAGTCCACCAACTGCTTGCGATATTGATCCGGATCGTTGTCGAAGGATTCGTTGTAGCCGAAGAATGCGAACAACACGTCCGCCTGCACATGACGCAAGTAATCGGCCATCGAGACTTGGCCGCTACTTCGGGGAAATGAGTCCGGGCGGTCACCGCTCACGCTCATGTTCCGGAAACGCACCTGCATTCCAGTCAACTGGCTTTGAAGCAGTGTTTCCATCCAACCGTCGTGTTGCATCCTGTCCGGCAGCCCGTTGCCGAGGATTGCCACCACGTCTCCCGTCTGGAACGTGAATCGCGGTGCATCACGGTAGTCCGCCGGGACGAACACGGCATTGGGATCGCTTACCGGACCGGGTGTCCGGCGAGGTGTTGTAGCCTTCGCGAGTGTCGCCGCGGGTGCTCCCGGTTTGCCCGCATAGCTTAGGTAGGTCGCTTCACCTGGACTGTTGGTGGACACCACCATTGACTCTGGCGCGGCGAAAGGGCCCGCGCGGAAGGACACGTCGCGACTTGCATCCAGCAGCGTCAGCGAGAAACCGTTCAGCCGGTTCTCGAAGCCACGACGATTCCAAATGCCGATGGTTTCGATTTCCACTTCCCCGCCCAGGTCAAGCTCCCACCATGGGTCGGTCGTTCCTTTGTTGTCCGTGTGCGTCTGTCCGCCCTTCGACCAGTCGGGGTCTTTGTTGCCGTCAATTGCCCTCGATGCGACAGCAGAGCCGTTGGTGCTCGACTGGCTGGCCTTGGCATCCCTCGCGATGTTTTTGCCGCCACTCATGACCTCCACCTCGGCCAGCGTCAGGATGCGTTTGTCACCCGGAAGTTCGATGCGGACAAACCGCGCTGGCTTGCTGCTGCCGTGCAAAACATCCGGAAAAACCGCCTTCGCACGATTGGTTTTCTCGAGACGGGCTCTCGGATCCGCTTTTTCTCGTTTGGGCTCGCCATGGTTGACGTTGTTGTGTGCGGGAATCGGCGAATCCCAGCCCGCGTAACTCTCCGGCTTGATGCCCGCAGCGTGCTTCTGATTGCCGAAGGTGTTTGGTTTGAACGGGCCCACCAGCGCGATGTTGAGTTCGGGCTTGATGGCGTTTTCCATTCCGATAGCCCAAAATATGCCGTTCACCAACAGACGCCGGTAACCCTCGTTCAAAATGTCCTCCGACGTACCGTAAAGCGATGTGAACACACGTCCGACGTTGCCTGACGCGGATCGGTAAGTACGCGTCCACTCGGAGGGCTGCGGCGGCTTCGTCCCATCGGCTGGAGAATCAGGCCTCATGCCATTGAGCGGCTGCGCCATCGTCAACACCTCGCCGTCGACCGGATTGCCCACATAACCGCCGGCCTGCACCCACACGTCCTTCACGCCGCGCAGAATCGGATGAGATGCCTTCTCGACGACGACCTCGATCCGCGTGCTCTGCTGATGGTTTTTGCCGTAGTGACCCACCCAAGTCTGCCCGAGCACCTGGTGGCCGAAGCCCAGCGGGTAGCCCGAACCCTCGTGGTTGAATGAATATTTTGAGAACGGTTTGCCCTCATCGATCCTGAACGCGTGGGTGGATGTGCGCAGACCGACCACCGGACCACCGCGCTCGAGATACGCGTCAAAATGCTTCATCTGCTCATCGGGCAGCGACTGGAAGCGGAGAAACACGACGGCCAGATCGGCGGTGTTGAGCGCCTCGATACCGGGCAGGTTGGAGTTTCCTGCAACGATCTCGCCTGTGGCAGGATCCACGTTGAACAAAACGGTGCATTTGAATCCGTGGTGCTTCGCCAAAATGCGGGCGAGCGCGGGTAGCGTTTCCTCCGAGCGATACTCATGATCGCCAGCAAGGAACACGATGTGCTTGCCTTGACCCGGACCCTGGCTGCCCTCAAAAACGAGCGGCGCGGCACTGGCGGTGACTGCCAGCACTGGCAAGGAAAGGAGCGCGGTGAGGATTCGAAGTTTCATCGTTGGGATTCTCGAAGACTAGCGGATCGGAGTCGTGGCTTGAGTGGGTCGTTCCCCGCGCAGCAGTCGTGCACCCTGAAGGGTGAGCCAGAGGTAGTGATCGCTGGGCAAGCCCTCATACGTGAGGAACGGGTTGGGGCCGACGGGCGGGTCGTTGGTGCATTTGAAGATCGCCGTTCCCTCGTCCACTTCGTCAAACATCGCGACGTAAATCATCGTGGCACCGGCGGCTTTCGCCGCGACGAATTGTGACCAGAGGAACTCGCCCTTGAGTCGGGGAATCTGATCCAGCGGCGACGCAGGCTTCAGGTTATGCCAGCTAAAGCCAGGAAAAACGACGGGCAGGTAATCGAGCGATACCTCGCGGCACCACGCAAGGTCGGGCTTCCAGAGGGCTGTAGCGTGCCGTGCCGCTTCCGTTG
>JBGTCJ010000449.1:0-2250 GCA_041748895.1 Pirellulaceae bacterium | reverse complement strand
CTTGAAAGCCCCGCTGCGCGGCTGACCAGGCATGGGCCAGTCCAACGATCCCAGCTCCAACGATCGCAACATTGCCTTGACTCAAACCGCTTACCTTTTCTTTACGTGTGTCCGTTCATCGCGGCCGTGTTCCGAATGTTTTTCTCGCACCGAGAATGATTACGGTTTCTTAACAAACGGCCGCTCGAAGACCCGGTATACTCGCGGGCCGAACCCGGACGGATACGGCTGTGAAAAATACGCCAACGTCGTTCGAGGTCAGAAGCATACCGCAGAAGGGGCCACGTGCAATCCTCGCATTCATCTAACGAGATCGATAAAGGCGAAGGCTCAATCGAATCTCGGTCTCATTGGGCAATTTGGGCCCTGGTGGCAGCGTTTGGTACTTATTTTTGTATGTACGCGTTTCGCAAGCCCTTCACGGCCGCGGAGTTTCGAGATGCGGAGGTATTGGGGATGTCTTTCAAGACGATCCTCGTAACTTCACAAGTGATCGGATACGCGTTATCGAAGTTTATTGGAATAAAAATCATATCCGAAATGCGACCATCGGGCCGCGGGCGGAGCCTGTTGCTACTGATCGCGATCAGTCAGGCGGCGTTAGTGCTGTTCGCGATCGTGCCGAGGCCCTGGAATGCGATCCTTATGTTTTTCAATGGGCTTCCTTTGGGCATGGTATTCGGATTGGTGATGGGATTTCTCGAGGGCCGGCGCGTGACCGAAGCGCTGACGGCAGGACTTTGTGCGAGTTTCATCCTTGCTGACGGCGCGATGAAATCGGTCGGCGCCTGGTTGTTGACGATTGGCGTTTCGGAGGATTGGATGCCCGCGGCCGCGGGCGGACTCTTCACCATTCCCCTGATCGTTGGCGTCACGGTGCTGGCGCGGACCCCGCCGCCTGGCGTTTTGGATATTCGAGCGAGGAGTGAACGGACGCCGATGACGGGTGACGACCGGTGGCTGCTCGTGCAGCGCTACGGGATCGGATTGACGATGTTGGTCGTGATGTACCTTCTGGTGACGATATTGCGTAGTGTTCGCGCCGACTTCGCCACGGAGATTTGGATCGGACTGGGGGAACCCGCGGCGCCAGCCCGCTTCACCACATCGGAAATTTTGGTGGCCTTGGGGGTCGTGGGGATCAACGGGGGCATGGTGTTCGTCCGCGATAATCGCTGGGCCTTCTTCCTTTCGCTGCTGACCTGTCTGGTCGGATTCGCCTTGATCGCCGCGGCGCTCGTTGGACGCTCGCTCGGCGTGAGTGCATTCGGATTCATGGTGATGGTGGGGCTCGGCCTGTACTTGCCGTATGTGGCCGTGCACGCCACGATCTTTGAGCGTCTACTGGCGATGACTCGTGGCAGAGGCAACATCGGCTTCCTGATGTACGTGGCCGATTCGACGGGATACTTGGGCTACGTTGGCTGCATGTTGTTCAAGGGTGTGTTCAGTCAGAAGGAGGAGTTTTTGCCGTTCTTCACCACACTCTGCTGGTTGACCGTTGCTCTTTCGCTGGTTTGTATCCTCATCAGCATTGGCTACTTTATGAGTCATCGCTTGACCCATGCGGCTCCCGCCACCGCTTGATCACTTCCTTCATCCGGTCGATGCTTCGCCACCAGCGTGGTTCGAGGTGTTTCCTTCATCAGGATTGATTGTGCCCCGTGCAACCCATTCGATGGCGGCTGTGTATCGCGGGGTCGCCGGGCGGATCGAAGTTACCTCGTTGAGTTTGCCCGCGCCGGCGCAGGGGCAAATTCTGGTTCGGGTCGAGAGCTGCACGCTATGTGGGAGCGACCTGCATAGCTTTGAGGGACGTCGATCGGTACCGGTCCCGACGATTCTCGGACACGAGATCGTGGGGCGAATCGCGGCATTTGGGTCGCACAGCGATCACTTTGACTTGGTTGGACAACCGCTGGAGGTCGGCAGCCGGATCGTTTGGGGGCTGGTGGCGAGTTGTGGACAGTGCTTCTTTTGCCACCGCGACCTGCCGCAGAAATGTCTTCACGGCGTGAAATACGGGCATCAAGCGTTCGAGCCGGGGATGGAATTGCTTGGGGGACTCGCGGAGCACTGCTTGTTGGTTGAGGGAACCGCCATCGTGCGCGTGCCCGATTGCCTGTCGCTGGAGGTGGTCAGCCCCAGCGGCTGCGCGACGGCGACTATCGCGGCGGCAATCGAGACGGCGGGCCGCGTGAGCGGTCGCGCCGTCTGTGTGGCCGGTGCCGGGCTATTGGGGCTGACCGC
>JBGTCJ010000448.1:0-2970 GCA_041748895.1 Pirellulaceae bacterium | reverse complement strand
CCACGGGGAGCCGTCTCAGCAGGTTTGCTGTCTTCAATCATTTTTTCGAGACTTTCTAGTTGAACGCGATCCATCATTCGCGAGAAGGGATTGACCGTGGTACCCAGCAGCGGTGTCTGGGCCTGTTCCCAGAGGACGATCCGTTCGCCCAACAACTCGCCACATTGCTTGGCCAAACGAGGAAGAACCGGTGCGAGGTAGATGGCCAACTGGCGAAACAGGTTCAACGCCACGGTGCAGACATCACGCAACTGCTCGGATCGATGGGCATCCTTTTTCAAATCCCACGGGCGAGCGTGCTCGACGTAAGGATTGGCCGCGTCGGCCAATTCCATGATCCGCCGCATCGCGCGGTGGTAATCGCAGGCCTCGTATGCCTCCGCAATCTCCTTGCCCGCCGAGGCCGCCGCGGCAAACAACCCGCCATCATCGGGATAGGTCGTCGCGAGCGGTTTTCCGGAAGCGAATTTCCCAACCCGGCTGGCCAAGTTGATCACCTTGCCGATCAGATCGCTGTTGATCTTGTCGACAAACTCGTCGAGTCCCAGGTCGAGATCCTCGACTCGTGAGCTGAGTTTGTTGGCGTAGAAGTATCGCAGCGCCGAAGGATCCGCGTGCTTCAGATATGTCTCGGCGGTGATCAACGTCCCCGTTGATTTGCTCATCTTCTCACCGCCGACGTTGAGAAACCCGTGAATGTGCACCTTGGTTGGGAGCGAATATCCTGCAGTCTGCAGCATTCCCGGCCAAAAAAGCGTGTGAAAATAGGTGATGTCTTTGCCGATGAAGTGATGAACTTGACAACTTTCGGATTGCCACCAATCGTCCAGTCGTTCGCCGTTCATTTGGCACCACTGGAGCGTGCTGGCGATGTAGCCGATCGGTGCGTCGAACCAGACGTACCAGTAATTGCCAGGTGAATCGGGGATCTCGAAGCCGAAGTAAGGGGCAGGCCGACTCACATCCCAATCTCGGAGTGGTCCGGAGAGGAAGTGGCCTTTCAAGTAATTTGCCGTTTCGCTCTGCAAGGCGCCGCTGGTATCGATCCAGTTGGCGAGAAACTCGTGTAGGCATTCAAGCTTGACGAACAGGTGCGGCGACTCTTTGACGATCGGCGTCGCCCCACTGAGCGTGCTTCTGGGATCGACCAACTCCGTGGGGCTGTAAGTCGAGCCGCAGTGGCTGCAGTTGTCGCCGGGCTGGTCCTCGCGTCCACAACGCGGACAGGTCCCGCGAACGAAACGATCGGCCAGAAACGTTTCCGCCTCAGGATCAAACAACTGCGCAACCGGACGCTGGTCGATCAAGTTGGCGGCCCGAAGCGACTTCCAAAATTCATCGCAGAGCTCTCGGTTCTCTTCGCTATGCGTGCTGCCGTAGTGGTCGAACTCGATGTCAAACCCGGCGAAGTCACGCTGGTGCTCGAGGCTCATGGACGCGATCAGATCCTCTTCGCTCCGGCCCTCTTTGCGGGCCCGGATCATGATCGCCGTCCCATGGGTATCGTCGGCGCAGACGTAGACAACCCGCTTGCCAAGCAACCTTTGAAAGCGGACCCAGATATCCGTCTGGATGTATTCAACCAAATGACCGATATGGATCGGGCCGTTGGCGTACGGCAGGGCGCTGGTGACCAACACACGATGGGGAGCCGATGGCCGATGGCGACCCGATGTCTGCGGACTGGGTACCGGCGGAACGTGCGAAGCGGGGCTGGAGGCGGTTTGCATGCGGAGATTTTAGGACGATCGCGGCAAGCCAGGTAGGTGGAGCAGATTCCCCATCGACGAGATCGCGAGATCGGCTTGATCCCGATCGCTCTTTACTCGCAGCGACAATCGCCGCTAGGATCACGCGTTGAGGTGCGCGGGGCTCCGGTCCACGGCTTGCGCATGCCGCGCGCGATTCGAATCAACCTGAAGGATGGAGCCATGGGCGGAGTCCCCGTGCTGTTGTTGCTGGCCGCCGTAGGAATCGATTACGGATGGCAACCCGATGGGACCACCGGCCCCCTAGGCGACAACGTTGAATACATCGTTCAGATTCCACCGGACCAGCTCGATCAAGTCCGCCGGGTGGGTGAAATCACAAGCACGATCGACCCGTCCGTTCAGGGTCGGGTTTCGCGCGTGGTTGTCAAGATTGGAACCGACCCACTGCCCAAACGAGCAGGCAGGGTGATCGACGCGGGAGCGGAAGCGCCCGGTGTGGCGACGACAACGCTCGAAGACGCGGCACCCATGGCCGTTCCGGAGCTGCTCGCTGCGGCAGGCCCCTCGCAGACTGCGTTTGGAGAACGCGGGCTCGACACCGCTAGCGCGATGAAGCCCGACCCGCAGGCTGGCGGCGGATTGCAGTTGCCCGAGAGCCTTCGCGCGGGATCGCAGCAGATCTACGAGGATGCTCGCGCCCGCGCGACCGACGCTGCGAAGGAGCTCGGAACACAAGCACGACAGGCCTTCGAGCAGCAGCAAAATGCTTTGGTTCAAGGGACCACCGATGCGCTGGGCCGCACAACCCAGCATGCACTCGATCGCGCCGCGGCTGCTGTAGCTGGTTCCGCGGGCAATACCGCGCCCACGGCCGTACGCACCAACCCCGCCGTTTCGACCGATCCGGCCCCAAACCGTGACAACCGCTGGGCGGATATCAGTGTGCGCCCCCCCACAACCTCGGGCTCAGCATTGCCTTCGACAAACCCGACCGGTGGGGCCAGTGGTTCGGATCTACGAAATCCCCCAGCGTCGCAGCGGCCCGCGACCGATCCGAGCGACCCGAACTGGAGCGGTTACGGGACGTCGACCAATTTTGGCTCGCTGCCGCCTGGAATGACCTCAGCGACCGCTGGTCTGCAAACCCCGACCTACCCTGGAAGCCAAGCCGCGAACACCGCGGCATTGACGCCCCCTCCCTTTTTCCCAGGTTCGACCTCCACATCGGAAACGGACGATCGTTACGACAGCTTGGGTC
>JBGTCJ010000447.1:0-5192 GCA_041748895.1 Pirellulaceae bacterium | reverse complement strand
ATGGCTCCCACCCATCAAACCTCGGACTTACATGGATTCTTTATGCCACTAATCCAAAACTTGCGAATCGATGAATGATTGTGAAAAGTGCAATGCCTGTTGAACGGCATGTACTCGATCGCCAACTGCGCATCGCGCAGGATCTCGGCAAACATTTCACGAGGGACAAGGAAGGCGATTCGCTCGATGAACGGGAGGTCTTGGCTTAGTCGGTCCCAAAGTCCATATCCTCGCCTCGCCCCCCGGTACCCTAAACGTTCGCCAACGCGAAAGGCCGCAGATCAAAACAAACCTCGAGGGCGATAACGCATGAAAGCAGTTGTGTATGAAAGATATGGGCCGCCCGATGTTCTTCAATTGAAAGAGGTTGAAAATCCAACGCCCAAGAACCATGAAGTCCTGATAAAGACACATGCGACAACGGTAACATCCGCGGACTGGAGGGTGCGAAGTCTGAATGTGCCTGTCGGCTTCGGGTTCATGTCGCGTTTGGTATTTGGAATCTCAGGGCCAAGGCAACCCATACTAGGGACAGAGATCGCCGGCGAAATTGAATCGGTCGGCAAAGACGTAAGCAAGTTCAAGGTTGGAGACCAGGTTTTTGCATTTAGCGATACCGGCATGGGTTGTCATGCGGAGTACAAATGCATGCCCGAAGACGGGGCGATTGCATTTAAACCGCCCAATCTGAGCTACGATGAAGCCGCCGCATTGTCTTTCGGTGGAACAACGGCGTTGCATTTCTTCAGGAGAGGAAACCTTCGGAGCGAGGACAGAGTACTCGTCAATGGCGCTTCCGGTGCGGTAGGCACGGCGGCGGTGCAGCTCGCCAAGCACTTCGGGGTTGACGTGACCGGGGTGTGCAGTACCGCGAACGTTGAATTGGTAAGGTCTCTGGGCGCTAGTCATGTCATCGACTACACCAAAGAGGACTTCACGCAGAATGGTGAAGCCTACGACGTCATTGTCGATACCGCCGGAACGGCCCCCTACTCACGTAGCAAAGCTTCGTTGAAAGAAGGAGGGCGCCTTCTTTTGGTTTTAGGTGGGCTGCCAGACATCCTTCAAATTCCATGGGTGTCGATGACGAGCAGCAAAAAAGTCATTGCTGGACCAGCGGCTGGACGCGGGGAAGATTTGCGTTTTCTCGCGGGGCTTGCTGAGGCAGGAGAATTCAAGCCAGTCATCGATCGGCGCTATCCGTTCGAGCAGATCGCCGATGCTCATCGCTACGTCGACACCGGGCGGAAGAAGGGAAATGTGATCATAACTCTGGAGCTTGACGATTGAATCTAGGAGTGCCGACAATGTATCCGCCCAGCTGTAGGGCATTGTCCAACAATGTGTTGCAGCGAACACCGACTCCGCCGCCGCTCCGCTTCGCTAAGCGGCCCTGTCGGGCCTCCGGTGAACAGAGGCGTTATGCCACAGGACGGTGCGCATGAACCAATACGAGCATAGCCTGATTGCGATGAAGCGACTTCTCGATGCAGTGGGAGAATCTCATTGGGCGAGAAAGGTCGACCTCGACATCGCTAAATGGCGTGCCAATCGTGACACTTCCCACCATCTTTCTGCATATGGCGGTATGGGGTCGTTCAATGACATCTGGATTTGCCGGGCCAATCATCACACGCTGACTGATTCACAAGAGCCGTGGGCGAATACTCTTTTTGAATGGCTTAAATCACTCTGCCATTTTCTTGCGCAGCATCCAGACGATTCGTTTGACCTTAACATGCTCACGAGTAACATCGGACGGCGCGATTCAACACTTGCAGCACTTGTCGGGGGCGGAAAAGCACCCGCGTCAATACGCGGCTACGCTACCGAAGATCGCAAACTGCAAGGCTGGCGATGCCTGGGTTGTGGCTATGGTGAAGCGTCCAACAGAGACATCGAGTACCTTGTCGCAGAAGATGTTGTTCCGCATATGGTCTTTCAATCCTGCGAGCATTCTACATTGGAAAAGCTGGTTGACCAAACACTTGCCGGCAATATCCTCGATCTCGAAGCGATGCGACAATCTTTGGCTGCCGCTATATCAAGTTCTGGCATTGCCTTGATTGATCGCGATGGTTGGATGCGTCCTTGTCCTAGCTGCGGAGAAGATGATACCGCCGTTTATCGTTGGCGATTGGTCGTCAACGGTGGTTTACACTTTGAAGTTGCGGACGACAACTTACCGATGCGAACAGAGTGGCCTAACAAATAGATCCTTGACATCGCGAGCTCGCGGGCCGACGTTCAAGGACCTCGTTCAAGAAGCCCGGTCACGCTCTTGGGATTTGCTTTTCGTCGCGGACCTTGGGTTTACCGCCGCCGGGTCTGCTGCGACGAGCAACGACCCACCGCCGGTCAGTCCCGATCCGCGGCACTCGGCCCTTGGTTTGATCTCGACTGTCACCGTGACCGCAGACCGCATTCCTGGAGCCGTTTGGCTTCAGTCGCATTTGGCGGCGGGGCGAATCGTGCCGGTTCGTCGAGGAGCCTTCAAAACCCATACTTCACGTAGAAGGAGCGGGCAGTGTCATCGATGGCATCCACTTCCACCGCCCGAATGCCGATCTGTTCGGAAATGTCAGCTGACCGACGCAAGGCGCCCACGATGAGCGACGAACCCAATCCCTGCCCCTGTTCGCTCCGATCAACGGCCAATTAACACGAGCGGTACGTCATGACGCGGTAATCCTTCGCCTCACTAAGGCGAGTTACTTGCTGATCGTGCTGGCGTGGTCTCCCACCAGTCGGCGCTCGTCCTGCACGAACTCACCGAACTCCTACCCGTCGAGATCCACCTCAGATGATCTGGAATAGTCAACGAAGCGAATCGTCAGTCGGGCACCGGTATCGTCCACTTGGCCAGATAGATATTCGATTTCCCTTCGTGCGTGGAATAATAACTGATCCAGACTTGGTCGTCATGAATAACTAGCCCCGGGTAGCTGGTGTCACCGCCTGAGGGCAATCGGAGGCATTCGGTGAGTTTTCCCTCGGTTGGATCGATCCAGCACAACGACGTTCGCACGCGTCCATCGTAGAGTCGCACCGCTGCCAGCAGTCGTCCATCGGGCACTTGAATCATGTGCGGGCCCCCAATTCGAACGCCGAGATCTTTCCATTCCCAGTGAGTGAAGGGTGAATGGGACACGCCCAATAGCCCTGTACCCGAAACGCCTTGATGAGCATCTCGTCGCAATAGACAGTACGCAGTATCACCTTCAAATACCAATGCCGATTCGTTAGGGTAGCCCTCATCGAAAAGTCGATCCACCAGCGGCTTGAAAGTCTTGCCGTCGTTGCTTCGGTACAGCCGTACAAAGCGCTCGTCACCGACCCGGTAGCCCAGGCCGTAGGCGACGCCTTGGTGCCAAGTCACTCGCCAGAGCCAAAAATTCGCGTCGGCAATGGCGTTCTTCTCGCTCCAATTGAAACCATCGGCAGAAAACCATGCCAATGACTGGTGTGTGTGCTGCGATTTATCGTGAAGGGCCTCCGCGCCACAAAGCATCAATTCACCCGTTGGCGTGATCGCGAGTTTGGCGTCGCGAAGATCGGAGTTGGGCGATGTGAGCAGCGTTGCGGATTCCCAAGTGTTCCCATCGACGGAGGTAATCACGCGCAACGCGCCATCTGGGGAGACATGTCCTTGGCCTTCTCGGAAAGCACAAAACCAACGTCCGCGAGCGCGCACCAAATCGGTAAATGCGTTGTGGGCTCCCTGGTCCCAAATTTTTTGGGACGATCCCAGGGGCACGTCATCGGAACCCAATGCTTCCAAGCGGTTTGCATCGTTCCCCCCCCACGCGCTGAGGCTCAAGAGAAATACGCCCCACACGAGCAGGCATCGACGTTTTTGCATGTGAGTGTTCTTTATGAAAGAGTTTGCGGTCGACATTCAAATTCTGGTCCTAGCGATCACCGCGAACGACTAAGGACGTGAGGCGCGGCAGGCAACGCCCATTGCCAACTCCCGAACAACGGATTGGAAATCACCACCCAACTTGAACCCAGAAAGTCGAGTTTCTCGGTGGCGACGCGGTTTCGTCAACATCGCTATGGCATCGAGGTTGTCAATGTCAGGGGCGAAGTTCAGGAGCAGGACAGTCCGCATGCTTGCGCATTGCGGCTGGTATGGGAGGTTGTCAAGGTCAGGAGCGAAGTTCAGGAGCAGGACAGTCCGCATGCTTGCGCATTGCGGCTGGTATGGGAGGTTGTCAATGTCAGGAGCGAAGTTCAGGAGCAGGGACCTCAGTTGTAGGGCTTGTCAGCGACGTGAATTTCGATCGATTTTCTTGGAACCATTCGCAGTGAATAGCGAACAATCGCTATCATCGATTCGAGCAATTGAACCTGCTTCGGAGGTGCCGCGATGCTGCACGACGCTCAGGAAATCGATCAACAGCAATCTGGCAAATTGGATGCGGCGGAGGATCTGTTGCCTCTAGTCTATCAAGAGTTGCGGAAATTGGCCGCCGCCCGATTGGCCCATGAGAGACCGGGACAGACGCTGCAGGCCACTGCCCTCGTGAATGAGGTCTACTTGAGATTGGCCGCCAATGGCCAGTCGACGCCCCAGTGGAATGGCCCCGGGCATTTTTTTGCTGCCGCCTCCCTCGCCATGCGGCGGATCTTGGTTGAGAACGCTCGCCGTAAGCAAGGCCCTCAGGCCGGAGGCGGGTTGGGACGGGTGGAGCTGACCGAGGTGCCGGCGGCTTTGGCATCTTGGCAGCCGGACCTGGTCGCCCTCAACGAAGCCTTGGATCGGCTAGCTGTCCAAGACCCACGCGCTGCGCAGGTCGTTAACCTGAGGTTTTTCGGCGGCCTGACTCGGCAGCAGACGGCCAATGCGCTCGGTGTCTCACTGGCCACCGCCGACAACGATTGGGCCTATGCCAAAGGCTGGCTCAAGGCGGAAATGAAAAAAGATTCGGCTCGGTGATTTCGCAACTAGAGGTCCCGTGAAGCTGCGACCCCGCCAATTGCATGGTGAGTGCTCAGCCAATTCACGAAATTTTTTCTGGATTTTCTTAGAGCTTTAGGTGCTTGCTCTCGCAGTGTATGTAACAGCGACGAATAGCTTGGCCCCCAGCGCAAGACAACGCGTGTCCATCGACGACCTCGACGATGCGGGGATCTTCCGTATCGCCAAACCAACGTAGCTACCGTAACGCTTCCGGCGTGCTGGGTAA
>JBGTCJ010000446.1:0-8197 GCA_041748895.1 Pirellulaceae bacterium | reverse complement strand
TCCGCGTCAGTGGCCCTGACCGCGACTCCGAACGATCGGCGTCCAAAAAAAAGTCTTGGCCGGACAACTCGTCCTCTCCGGCCAATTGGTTACGAGACAATAAGTCGCCAAGGGTCATCACGGCGTCACCATAGCGACGTTCCGATGCGGCCCGCTGGGCATCCCGCAACAGTTGGACGATCGACCGCGGTGGTTCGATGAAGCGTCCCGGCACGCCGGAGGGGTCCATCTGGAAAAATGCCTGTCCCCAACCCGTCGTGGCGGTGACAAGACTTATCCAAAATGCCAACGCGAAACGATCCATAGTGCGACCCAACCGAAGTGCTAAATAATCGACCTTGCGGATTGTACCGCGAAGCCACCGCAAAAGCCGCCCCAAAGTTATCGCGCTCCCCCCTCCCGTAACGGCTCTCGCCTTTACCGCCGGGTTGTGGGAGCGGTCGATTTGCCGAAAATTCGTGCTCAAATCGCTGACTCTTCGTCACGTCAACCGCCGTCCCTTCCCGCTAAACCGATTGAACCCCATCATGCGCTACGCGATCTGCAACGAGACTTTCGGCCAGTGGCCGCTCCAAAAGGCGTTGGACCTTTCCGCGTCGCTCGGATACACGGGCTGGGAAGTGGCGCCCTTCATGCTTGCTCCTCGAGCCGATGAGTTTTCCGACGCCCAGCGACGAGACTACCGGCGGGCAGTTGAAGCGGCGGGTTTAGAAGTCGTCGGTTTGCACTGGTTACTCGCGAAAACCGTCGGTTTTCATCTAACCACTTCGGACCGCGCGATGCGACAGCGGACGCAAGACTACTTTCGCCAGCTGATTCAGCTATGTGGCGACCTGGGGGGAAAGGTGATGGTCCTCGGAAGCCCGCTTCAGCGGAACCGAGAGCCCGACGTGTCCAAGGACGAGGCCAACCGCAACGCCGCCGAGATACTCTCGGCCGTGGACGACGATCTCAATCGCCACGATGTTCGAATCGCGATCGAACCCCTTGGACCCGAGGAGGGGAATTACCTCCATACCGCCGCCGAGGCACGCGAGCTTCGCAACCTGATTGTCAGCGATCGCGTCGGGTTGCACCTGGACGTCAAAGCGATGTCGACCGAACCCGACGACATCCCGAGCATCATCCGGGCGAACGCCGATTGGATGATCCATTTTCACGCCAACGACCCCAATCGACGCGGGCCGGGTATGGGCGACGTCGACTTCGCCCCAATCATGCAAACGCTTCGCGAAATCCACTACACGGGATGGGTCAGCGTCGAGGTCTTTGATTACGAGCCGGGCCCCGAGTGCCTGGCTGCGGAGAGCATCGCCAACCTGCGAGCGGCCCAGTCGCCTTAACGACGAATTCGAAGGCGCGCGGGCAAGTTCACCCCGCGGTGATTTCTGGCGCTCGGGGACTGACCGGATGCGAATTCAGCCTACAATGCTCGCAAATTTGCATCGACGAGGTAGTTTCGGATTCGACGAACCTGCGGCTAAGATGGTTATCCGGGCAGCCGCGAGTCGGTAGAAGAGTGCGGGTTGACGATCCGGTCACGGATTGTTGCCACCGCAGCGGATTCGCCCTTGCCTTCCCGACACCGTCTTCACCAGTCCCATTTCCAACGAGTGACGTGCGCATGAGTACGGCTGAACTGATTTCCGATGACGTGGCCAAAAAGGCAAGGGAGGCGCGGGAACGTCTCGACGCCCACACGGTCGAGACCGTTCACTGGCACTTCAGTGAGAAAACCGGCAGCCCATTCTGGCTGGAGAAGAAGAAGGAACTCGGATTCGATCCGCTCAAAGATGTGAAGGGGTTCGATGATCTAAAGAAATTCCCGCTGTTTGAGGACGATTGGCTCCGGGGCGGCCCGGTGAATCGCTGGGTCCCCCAGGGGCACGCAGGCAAGCCGACCTACGTCTTCGAGACGGGGGGGACGACCGGGATCCCCAAGAGCCGGGTCGTGATCGAGGATCACTGGAAAGACTACGAGTTGTTCAGCGAGACGTTGCCCGACAAATACTTCCCGAGGGGCGCCAATTGGTTGATGCTCGGGCCTAGCGGTCCGCGGCGACTGCGGTTGGCAATCGAACACTTGGCCCAACATCGCGGGGGAATATGTTTCTGCATCGACCTCGATCCGCGTTGGGTAATCAAGTTAATCAAAAAGGGATGGATGGAGCATCTCGAGGCCTACAAGAAGCATTGCATCGAGCAAGCGGTCACGATTTTGACCGCGGGGCATGACATCAAGTGCATGTTTGCAACCCCCAAATTGCTCGAGGGGCTGGGTGAGGCGCTTGAGGAGCGGGGCACGAGTATTCAGGAGGTCGGGATCACCGGAATTTTCTCCGGTGGCACCGAGTTCACGCCGCAGTGGACGCGATTCGCGGTCGAGGAGATGCTCGGTGGATCGGCCGAGGAGGGCGGGGTCTACATGACCCCGACGTACGGTAACACGCTGATGGGGCTGGCCTGCAGCAAACCGATCTCGGCTGCTGACGGTTTCAAGATCAGCTACTACGCGCCGCAACCGCGTGCGGTAACCGAAGTGGTTTGCTTCGACGATCACCAACAGATGGTCCCCTACGGCGGCACCGGCCGTGTCAAGCTTTACACGCTGACCGATGAATTTTTCGTTCCCGGTTTTCTCGAGCGGGATGAAGGCGAGCGAGAAGCTCCCTTCGATCTTTACCCATGGGATGGCGTCAGCGGTGTACGCCCCTTCCATGAGTTGGCCAGTGCGACCACGGTAGGTGTCTACTAGCCCCGGTCGCCCTTCACCGCGTCGGTCCCCATTTCCTATGAACCTTGGTTTGTTGCGATGATCACACTGAGTCCGCTGCGGTGGGGTAAGCCCTATCAGTCCCTTGAATCGATCGATGTGGTTCACTTCGAAACCGGTGAGCCGATCGCCAAGATCGGAACCGTCGGTGGTGGGATCGTCACGCGGGAGCTCAAGCACGCGGACACGGCTCGCGATGCACTCCTGCAGCTATCGATCGATGACCTTCTGGATAAGTACTCGGTAGCGGCCGATCTTTTCAAATCGGGCGCAGTTCCCGTTGGCGACCAGATGCAGAGCGTGGACGATTTTGTGTTCCAGCAGTCCGCTAGCACGGGTCTGCCCGAACACATGTGTCGTAGCAACATGGACAAAAACAGTTTTGTCCTCTCCAACATGCGACAAATTTTGGATTGCTTGACTCGGGGTTTGGACCTTTCGATCCTATCGCGTGGTCATGGCGAAGAGGGTCGTGGAGTGACCGTCAGTTTCCAGGCGCAAACACCCGTTCTCGGTGCCGTCCTGCCGAACAATTCCCCCGGTGTCCACACGCTTTGGTTGCCCGCGGTCGCATTGCAAATCGGGTTGGTTCTCAAGCCCGGTTCCCAAGAGCCTTGGACCCCCTACCGGATGATCTCGTCCTTTATTCAGGCAGGTATTCCCGCGGAGGCGTTCTCGCTCTACCCCGGTGGTCACGACACGGGCGGGGCGCTGATGGCGCAGTGCGCGCGGAGCATGATTTTTGGCAGCGCTCAGACCGTCGCCCAGCACGCCGGTAACCCACGTGTGCAGGCTCACGGCCCAGGGTTTTCAAAGATTCTGCTCGGCGACGATGTCGTCGACGATTGGGAATTGTTCCTCGATGTGATGGTCGAGAGTGCGCTCAGCAATTCGGGACGAGGCTGCGTCAATTGTTCGGGGATCTGGGCCAGTCGCCACACGCGTGAGATCGCCACGGCGATCGCCGAAAGAGTGGGTCCGGTCGATGTTCTTGCCCCGAGTGATCCCCGTGCCCAACTCGCCGCGTTCACCGTGCCCGCGATGGCCTCGGGAACCTATGCGATGGTTCAACAGGACCTGGCTGAATCGGGTGTCACCGACATGACGGCGCAGTACGGCGAAAAATTGATCGAGAAGAAGCATTGCACCTACTTGCGGCCGATGGTGGTGCATGCCGAATCGCCCGACTGCGGAGTCGCATCGAAGGAGTACATGTTCCCGTTTGTGAGCGTGGTCGAGTGTCCCCAGCGAGACATGCTGCGGCGAATCGGACCGACGCTGGTGGGAACGGTCATCACCCGCGACTCTCAATTGATCGAGGCGTGTAGTCGTAGCGTTCACATTGACCGCTTGAACGTCGGACCGATCCCCACCAACCGGTTGAACTGGTTGCAGCCCCACGAGGGCAACATCATCGATTTCCTCTATCGAAGTCGTGCCTACCAGATTGCCGAAGTGCCGGTCGGCTCGATGGCGTGACCACGCGGCGTTGGATTCGACTGCGGTTGACTATGCCGATTAGCCAACCGCGGACCTCTCTGACGATCGCATGCCGCTTGTGAAGAAGCTCAATTCAAACGGGCCGTCTCGCCAATAATGTAGGTGGGCGAGCGATTGGGCTGGCGATTTCAGGAGCAAGTTTGCTATCTGCGCTTCTCGAAAGCCGCGTGCCAGAGAACCGTTTCGCCGATATCCCATGGTCGCTCAAGCGACTGAGCTTCTGAATTCCCATCGTGGGCAAGGATGCCGCAAGATGACAATCCGACGTAGAGACTTCTTTCACCGGACACTCCAAACCGCCGCGATGGGCATTGGGGTCGTGTCCTCGCCGTCTCTCGTAGGTCAAGACGCATTGACCGAACCGGTGCACCGCGTCGCCAACGCCGCAGGGCTCACACCGTCGACCCCCCCGGTCCGACCCCTCGATTCCGCGCTTCAGATTGCCCGAGACGGTTTGGCGCAGTGTCGCGCTCAGGTGAACGACTACACGGCGATGTTGGTCAAGCGAGAACGCGTGGACGGTGTCCTCAGCGAACACGATTACCTGTTCATCAAGATGAGAAACCGCAAGGTCCAAAACGGACAGGTCGTGCAGCCGTTATCGGTGTACCTGACGTATCTCAAACCGGCATCGGTCAAGGGCCGTGAGGTGATCTATGTCGAAGGTCGTCATGACGGAAACATGATTGCCCACGAGGGTGGCTTCAAGGGTCGGTTCTTGCCAACGGTTCCGCTCCCACCCGGTGGGATGCTCGCGATGCGTGGCCAGCGGTATCCGATCACGGAGATCGGCTTGGAAAACCTGATGGTCAAGCTCATCGAACGCGGCGAGACGGCCCGACGATTCCCCGACGTCACGTGCACCTTTCGCAAGAATGCCAAGGTCAAAGACCGCGTCTGCACGGTCATCGAAGTGACGCAACCCAGCCGCCACCCGGAGCTTGATTTTTATCAGGCGCAGGTCTTCATTGACGACGCGCTGGGTTTGCCCATCCGTTACATCGCTTACGACTGGCCCAAGCGCGCGGGAGAACCCGGAGAGGTCATTGAGGAGTACAACTACCTCGACCTGAAGATCAACGTCGGGCTGGTGGATGCCGACTTTGACCCGAATAGCCCACAGTACAACTTTTATTCCAAGTGAGCGACTTGTGGTAGGATGTAGCGATGGGACTCAATGAGTACATCGTCTATTGGGATGGTTGACGCCAAATGCCAAGCGATCGTCAGGCATGGTCTTCGGACACACCCGGTATCCCCGGGTTCAACGATGACGCCGGATCCAAAAGCCTCAAGGCGACGGAGGGTGGTGTCACGGCAAGCCAGGGCGTCGGCGGGATCGACCCCACGCTGAACCTTCTTCAATCGCTTTCCACGTTCCAGTCCTTGGTGGAGAGTTTGCCCCTGTCTTTGGTGATCAAGGACAAACTGGGGCGGCGGGTGTATGCCAACCAAGCGTACCTCCGCCACCGGCAATGTCGACTCGAGGACATTCTCGGTAAAACGGACCATGACATTTTTCCTCGCGAGGTTGCCGATCGATTCCGCGCTGACGATTTGAGGGTAATGGCCAGTGGCGAAGCCTGCCACGGGTTGGAGCCGACGCGAGGGCCTGATGGGACCGATCGATGGATCGAACGATTCAAATGCCCGCTGCGTGACGCCGAAGGAAAGATCCAAGGGGTCCAACTGCTTTATTGGGATGTGACCGACCGCAAGCTGGCCGAGCAGCACCGCGACCATGAACGTCAATTGCTTCAAACCCTTCTCGATAACATCCCGGACAGCATTTATTTCAAGGATCTTGAAAGCCGCTTCATCCGAGTCGGTGCGGGGATGGCCACCAAGTTTGGATTGCCATCGAGTGATTCCGTCATCGGGCTGAGTGACGCGGACATTTTCACCGCCGAGCACGCTCAGGCGGCTAGAGCAGACGAGTTGGAGATCATGCGATCGGGAATCCCGATCGTCTCGATGGTCGAGCGTGAGACTTGGCCCGATCGCGAAGACACGTGGTGCTCGAGCACCAAGATGCCGCTTCGCAATGCCGCGGGTGATGTGATCGGCACCTTCGGCATTTCGCGTGACGTCACGGATCTGAAGAAAACGCAGGACGAGTTGAAGGCGGCGCGCGACGCGGCGGATCAGGCCAATCGGGCCAAGAGCGACTTCTTGGCAAACATGAGCCATGAGATCCGAACGCCGATGAACGCGATCATCGGGATGTCCGAATTGCTCGCACAGACAGAACTCACTCCGTCGCAAAGCGATTATCTCGATCTGGTCCGCGAAGCCGCGGATTCGCTCCTCCGTCTGCTCAACGATATCCTCGACCTCTCGAAAATCGAGGCGAGCAAGCTTGAGTTGGAGCGGATCCCGTTTTCATTGCGGGACTGCGTCGGGCGGACCGGTCAAACGCTCTCGCTGCGGGCGGCGCAGTCAGGTCTGGAACTGGTCTGTCGAGTCGCCCCCAACATCCCCGACCGCTTGATCGGCGATCCGGGACGCCTTCGTCAAATTCTGATCAACTTGATCGGAAACGCGATCAAGTTCACCGACCACGGCGAAATCTTTGTCAATGTCCGCAGGGCCGAGGCGTCGCTCCCCGCCTTATCACTGCCGGGCGAAGACGCTGATCCGGAAAGGCGAATCTCGCTTCAGATCAGCGTTCAAGACACGGGTATCGGAATTCCGGCCGATAAGCAGGCCCTCGTGCTCGAGGCCTTTTCTCAGGCCGACAGCTCGACCACGCGCCGCTACGGCGGAACGGGGCTCGGGCTAACGATCTCCGCGCAACTCGCCCAATTGATGGGTGGACGTCTTTGGTTGGAGAGCGAAGTGGGCGTCGGCACGACGTTCCATTTTACCGCCGAGTTTGAGATCGCACCGAGCCAGTGCCTCGAGACGACAGGTGCGGTCACCTCGCTTCGAGACCTTCCCATTCTGGTCGTCGACGACAATGAAACGAACCGATTGATCTTGAAGGAAGTCTTGACCGCCTGGGGATTTCGACCGTTCCTCTTTGACTCTGCAAAAAGTGCCTGGGACGAAATTCAACGGGCCAACAGCAAAGGGATTCCTTATCGCCTCGGCATTCTCGACTGCATGATGCCGGACGTCGACGGATTTGAATTGGCGCAGCGGATCCAGAGTCGTCTCGGCGAGCAATCACCGCGTTTGATCATGCTTTCTTCAGCCAATCGCATCGGTGACTCCGAACGTTGTCACGCGGTCGGAATCGCGCGGTACCTGACCAAACCGGTCATCCAATCCGAATTGCTCGATGCCGTCTTGCAGGTGATGAACGCTGAACCCACGGAAGCTCCCCCTTCGAGCGGTTCGGAGATGACGCCCTGCCCGAGCATGCGAATCTTGGTCGCTGAGGATGGACTTGCCAATCAGATCGTTGCCAAAGGTTTGCTTGCGGCCGCGGGACATTTGGTCGTTACCGTCAAGGATGGTGCCGAGGCGATCCAGCTTTGGGCCGAGCAGCCCTTCGATCTGATTTTGATGGATATGCACATGCCGATCATGGATGGCATTCAGGCGACCAAGGAAATCCGACGTCGCGAACAACTGGCGGCGTCCAAACCGATCCCGATCATCGCGGTCACCGCAGCTGCCATGAACGAAGATTGCAAGGTTTGCTTTGAAGCCGGTATGGATGCCTTCGTCGCCAAGCCGATCCAGCCGCAGAGCCTCTACCAGACGCTTGCCCGGTTTGCGCCGGCGGCCGCGGAGACGCACACGTTTTCCTCCGACCGACCGCCGACGCGCCCCGCCGCAAAAAAATCCCGCGCCGACGAGAAGCCGATCGAAGAGGTGCCGGTCACGATGGACCTTGAGAAGGCGCTCAAGCGGATCCCAGGTGGACGCGACGGTTTGAAGCGGTTGATCGAGGCATTCGCCGACGAATCGAGCTCC
>JBGTCJ010000445.1:0-4020 GCA_041748895.1 Pirellulaceae bacterium | reverse complement strand
CGGGCGTGCACGCCGCCGCCGCAGATCGCTGATCCGATCGACGCCTCGGGCGCCGCCAACCACTGGCCGGCGCACGCCACGCCGCTCTGCACAGACAACGGATCGGCTACCGATCCCAATCGCCATGCCAGGGCCAGCGGCAATTCACCGCCGCCAATCAGACGCGAACAGCAACTCGGATCAGGATCCTCACCGCAGTGGACTGCCAATCGATCGAGCGTCTGGCGGAGCGTTTGCCAGACCTCGTCCTGGAGCGAGGAGGCGACTGCCGGCAAGGCGTACGCCCAGAGCAAGGCGTCCGAGACGATCACGAGTTCGACGCGTCCACCGCTGATCGCCTCATCGATCGTGCGAATCATTTCGGCGGCCGTGGTCGGGAGATCGATCGCCCGCGCCAATTTCTTGCTCAATTCACGACCAGCCGCCAATTCGCTCAGCGCCATCACGACCGCCGATGGCGGCGCCCCCTTGGCCAAGCCACGTCCCCAACGCAGCGGCGAACCGCCCGTACCACCCGAAACGATCGCCGTGAGAGACTGCTTTCTGAAGCGTTTCATCATCGCGTCATCGATCGCCTCGATCCTTGTCCCGCGGTGATCTTCGTGTTGCCCATTGAGCGAAGCGGGCGCGAGTGAGTCGGGGGCGATCGGAGACATGGTCATGGAGGTCGATGCCAAAAAGTGCGGCGAAGCAAAATGGGCGGTGCGTAAAAACCGAGACAAGAATTTACCCGTATTCGTGGCCAGTGGCAGTCCCGACGCGGTGACGCGACCGCTACGTTGTAGGGAGTGTGTGGTTTGAGTTGTCACCGCGTCCGAGGATTGACAGGATGGATTTCAAATTGGGTCGGGCTACCAGCGTGGGAATCCTGTTCACGGCACTCCTCTGTGGCCCAGCGGCAAAGGGCCAGTCGACGGCCGGCCCCGGCGACGTTCCTCGATCGGGCGGTGGCTCCCTTGCGGATTCCTTGGCGGAAGCTGAGGCGCAGTCCAGTGGGGAGGAGACCCACGATTCGCCAGCGGAGGAAACGTTTGTCGATCCTTTGGCAAAAGTTCGCGCCTCGCTTGCCGATCCCCCGGGGTCAACGCGGATCACGCGAGATTCTTCGGTCTGGATCGACGCGAAGCACAAACGCGTGTTCGTCGATGGCTTCGTCACGCTCCGTGAGGGGCCACTGGAAATGTTCGCCTGTCCGACGGGCACCAAGGAGCATGAATCGATCGTCGCCACATTGGCGAGGGCGAGCGAGGTCCATGCCGGCTTGCTTGCCGTTGGTGCGATGCAGGGAACCACGGTTCGGCACCGCCCAAGCTACGTGCCGGCGACCGGCCAGCGTATCCGAGTGTGGGTGATGTACCGTGACGCGGCGGGAACGTTTCATGCGGTCGACGCACGTCAGTGGCTCGAGAACTCTAGCACCTCAATGCCGCTCGAAACCGATTGGGTCTTCGCAGGGAGCAATGAGTGGACCGATCCGGCCGATGGCAAGGTCCACTACCAAGCCGACGGCGGCGACATGATTTGCGTCTCGAACTTTGGGACCGCGATGATGGATCTACCCGTCGAAAGCAGCGACTCGAACGCCGAACTTCTGTTCAACGCCCGCACGGCGAAGATCCCGCCAGTCTTAACGCCGGTCCGCTTGATGCTCGTACCGATTCCGATTCCGTCGGATTTGCCTCCAAGTGACGCGGCTGACGAATCGCCGTCGTCGGGTCCAGTTCGGGCGACAGTCGACCCTGACGAGCCTCCCAACGAGTCGCTCTTGCCGCTCAGAGAGCGGCCTGACCGACCAGCCAACGGGCCCTCGTGATTGATTGGCGTTTTGGTGGTGGACGATCGTCGACCCTGTCGAAACACGGCAACCGGCAAACGAATGCGTGAGTTGGCCGAAGCTGATCTTGACCGTGAGTTGCGGCCCGAAGTATTTGACGGTGTGGATCGAGAGCGACTCGATTGACGGCGGGAAGCCCGCCCGACGCTAAACACTTTGCACCAATTCGTAGCCAAGGAAGGCCCTCGGATGACGCAGCCTTTTTCTCCGGTACCCCTGCTCGATGTGAATCGTGGCAACGCCCCGCTTCGCGAAGCGTTTCTTGAAGCGATCGGTCAAGTGATCGATAGCGGCCGATTCCTGTATGGACCCGATGTCGAAGTCCTCGAGCGCGAAGTGGCTGGCTACAGCCAAGTGGAAAACGCTATCGGCTGTGCCTCTGGGAGCGACGCGTTGCTGCTGGCGCTGATGGCCCTCAACATTCAAGCGGGCGATGAGGTGATCGTCCCCAGCTTCACTTTCTTCGCGACCGTCAGTGCGGTCACGCGGCTGGGTGCCACGCCGGTCTTCGTCGATATCCGACCCGACACCTTCAACATCGACGCCGCACGGATCGAAGAAGCGATCACGCCTCGCACCCGCGCGATCATCCCGGTCCACCTGTTTGGACAGTGTGCCGAAATCGATCGCATCTGCCAAATCGGTGCCGGTCATGATCTTGCGGTGATCGAAGACGCGGCCCAAGCGATCGGCGCGGCGTATCACAGCCGTCCGGCCGGCAGCTGGGGAACGATCGGATGCTTCAGCTTCTACCCCACGAAGAATCTCGGCGGGATGGGGGACGGAGGGATGCTGACCACAGGCGACGCCGCAATCGCGGATCGTCTCCGCTTGCTCTCCTCTCATGGTATGCGTCCTCGCTACTACCACCGGGTCGTGGGGATCAACAGTCGCCTGGACTCGTTCCAGGCGGCGATCCTGCGTGTGAAGCTACGGCACCTCGCCACTGCCGTCGAGGCTCGCCAAAAGAATGCTGAACGTTACGGCAGGCTCTTCGCCCAGGCCGGACTCGTCGAAGGCGATCGACTCGAATGTCCCAAACGCGATCCGAATGCGTTCCACGTCTGGAATCAGTACTCCCTGCGAGTCAAGCACGGGCAACGCGATGCGCTCAAGGCCCACTTGGCCGAGCGCGGGATCGGGTCCGAGATCTACTATCCGGTCCCGATGCACCGGCAGGAGTGCTTCTCCCACATCGCTCAGCCGGCCGCTGGGCTGCCAGAAACCGAGCGTGCGTGCGCCGAAGTGCTGAACCTACCGATCTATCCCGAATTGACGAGCGACGAGCAATCTCGCGTTGTCGAATCGATTGCCACGTATTTCAACGCAGCCGCACGGGTCGCCGCCTAACCATAGGCTTCGACGGCGCTCCCGACAAACCAAGAAACCCAGTCGCAACGCTCAGGTCACACTGGCGCTGGTCAACGCCTGCTGCAACTGTGACTTGGGACGAACTCCGACAAAGCTGTCGGAAACGTCGCCGTTCTTGAAGACCAACAACGTCGGGATGCTGCTGACTCCGAACCGTTGGGCAGCGCCCGGGTTGTCGTCGATGTTGACCTTCCCAATTTTGACATTCGGGTTTTCGTTCGCCAATTCATCGATCAACGGTGCAATCTGACGACAAGGCCCGCACCAAGGGGCCCAAAAGTCAACGAGCACGGGTACGTCGGACTTCAAAACTTCGGCGTCAAAATTGTCGTCGGTGAACTCATGGACCGCATCGGATGCCATTGGTATCCCCCGCAAATGTTTATGGTGAATGGGAGCAAACCGGTCCGCCGCGCGAACCGCTATCGCCCGTGAGATTGTCTCGACGATCAAGCACGGAGCCGGAATTGTAGGGCCGGCGAGCAGACTGTCAATTTGCGGACACCGCAAGCGGGGGGCGGTCGACGGTCATTTTCCGCTATACCAGCCGTAAGCGCAAGCGACCGGACCCCCGAATCGCCGTCCGTCCGAATGCTCGCGCATAGCGGCTCGTAGGGAACATCACCCTTACCAGCCGTAAGCGCAAGCGACCGGACCCCCAAAATCGCCGTCCGTCCGCATGCTCGCGCATGGCGGCTCGTAGCGAACATCACCCATACCAGCCGTAAGCGCCAGCGACCGGACCCCCATAATCGCCGTCCGTCCGAATGCTCGCGGATGGCGGGTCGTAGCGAACATCACCCATACCAGCCGTA